>JBIJCH010000416.1:0-2594 GCA_044344815.1 Flavobacteriales bacterium
TGGGCGAGCAGCGGGTCGAAGAAGCCGTTCACGTTGAGCACGCCGAGCGGCTGGTGGTGGAGCTTCAGCTGGCGCCAGGTGAGCAGCTCGAAAAGCTCGTCGAGCGTGCCGAAGCCGCCGGGCAGGGCGATCACGGCCTGGCTCAGCTCGTGCATCCGCATCTTCCGCTCGTGCATGCTGTCCACCAGGATCAGCTCCGTCACCCCGCGGTGGGCCTCCTCGGCCTTCTCCATGAAGTGCGGGATCACGCCGATCACCTCGCCGCCGGCCTTCATGGCCGCATCGGCCACGATGCCCATCAGCCCCACATGGCCGCCGCCGTACACCACGCCGAAGCCGCGCTCGGCGATGGCCCGGCCGGTGCGCATGGCCGCCTCGGCGTAGACGGGGTCACGGCCCACACTGGCTCCACAGAATACCGCGATCCTTGGCATGCGCCGAAAGTATGAAGGCCCGATCTTCGTGCCATGCACGTTCGCTCCCTCGTCCTTGCCGCAGCCGTGACCGCCCTGTACGCATCGGCCCAGCAGCACCTGAAGCCCATCCGCCCCAACGACCCGGCGATGCCCCAGTGGGCACAGCTGATGTACGCACCGGACCCCGACGTGAACGCGGTGGTGGACGCGTACGAGGCCTACCACCGGGAACATACCTTCGAGAAGACCGTGCACACCCAGTACTACAAGTTCTGGGTGAACGCCGTGCGGGCGAAGGTGGGCGACGATGGGCATGTGGACGAACTGTCCCCGGCCCAGCGCAAGGACCTGGAGAAGCAGGTGCGCCAGCGCCAGGGGGCGGCCAAGGGCGGAGGCGGCTGGACCTACGTGGGGCCCGACAAGCACTGGGACGAGGGCGGCGCCGGCGTGGAGGTGGCCAAGCACTGCAACGTGTACACCATCGATCGTTCGGTGAGCGACCCCAACATCCTGTTCTGCGGCACCGAGAGCGGCGGCGTGTACCGCAGCCTCGACCAGGCCCAAAGCTGGCAGCACGTGTCGCAGGACCACCTCGTGGGCGCCGTCAGTGCCATCCGCATCCATCCGGTCGACCCGGACATCGTGCTTTTCAGCGCCGAGAACGAGCTGTGGCGCAGCACCGACGGCGGCGACACCTGGGCGGTGATCGGCGACCCCGCGTTCCAGGCGCTCAACATCAGCGCGTGGGAGCTGGCCTTCGACCCCAGCGACCCCAACACCGTGCTGGCGGCCTGCAACCTGGGTATGTACCGCAGTCTCGACCTGGGCGACACCTGGAGCGAGGTCCTGCCCAATGAGTGCATGACCATCGCGCACAAGCCGAACGATCCCGCCACCGTCTACACCATCCAGTTCGAGCCGGCGCTCAACCTCAGCCGCTTCTACAAGAGCACCGACCACGGCCTCACTTGGACGATGTACGATGCCGGTTGGTTCGCCCCGCCACCGGGTGAAACGGGCCTCTACCAGATCGAGGGTGGGCGCCTGGCCGTCACCGCCGCCGATCCCGACCGGATCTACGCCGTGCTCGTGGGCTACCAGCAGCCCGGCGCCAGCATCACCACCAACGGCTGGGTGGGCACCTGGGTGAGCACCGACGGTGGCACCTCGTGGACGCATCCGCACAACCAGGTGGGCACTCCCTACAGCTCGTCGCACCCCAACCTCATGAACTTCAGCGGCGATGATGGCGACTACACCCAGATCCACTACAACACCTGCATCATCGCCAGCCAGATCGACCCCGACCGCGTGCTCATCGGCGGCCTGAACCTCTGGCGTAGCAACGATGGCTGTGCCACCTACCAGCCCGTGGGCGGCTACATCGGTCCCGTGGCGCGCACACACCCCGACATGCAGGAGCTGCGCGTGTTCCCCGATGGCAACGGCGGTGAGGAGGTGTGGATCGGCTGTGACGGCGGGGTGTACCGGAGCACCGATCTGGTGGCGAGCCACGAGGCGCGCTGCAACGGCCTGCGGGCCATCAACCTGTGGGGCTTCGACCAGGGGTGGAACGATGATGTGATGGTGGGCGGCCGCTACCACAACGGCAACATGGGGTACCACGAGGACTACCCGGCCAATGAGTATTTCGCCCTCGGCGGCGGCGAGGCGCCCACGGGCTACGTGAACTACAGCGACGAGCGCAAGACCTACTTCAGCGACATCGGGGGCAAGGTGCTGCCCGCCGACTTCCTCACCGACCCGCCCAGCTTCGGCATGCAGGACAGCCCCAACGAGAGCTACGGGTTCTGCAGCAGCTCGCGCATCGCCTTCGACCACCGCTACTACAACGTGGCGTGGATGGGGCTGGACAACGTGCTGTACGGCAGCACCAACGGCGGCGGGAGCTTCAGCCCCTTCCATGCGTTCGGGTCCAACGCCGGCAACAAGGTGCTGTGGCTCGAGCAGAGCTACGCCGACCCCGACGTGATGGTGGTACAGCAGGTGCAGGGCAACACGAGCCGGCTGTGGCGCACCACCGACGGCGGAGCGAACTGGACGCAGCTCACCCTGCCGGGCACCCAGCGCAATCTCTTCTTCAGCCTGGGCGGCGCGAACGCCGGCGAGATCTGGCTGGGCTACACCAACCGGCCCAACGGACAGAAGGTGTACAAG
>JBIJCH010000195.1:0-5048 GCA_044344815.1 Flavobacteriales bacterium
ATGCTTCCATCAGGTAGGATGGCATAGTAGTCCTTCACTATTTTTTCGATCTGCTGTTGAGCGGTTTCACCTTCTTTCACCCTCCCCCAAGTCATATCGATCCCTTCAAAAATGTCCTCCGTCTTCGGCCGGTCACCTTTCACCAGCTTCAGGTACTCCAGCATCTCCCCGCGCGTTTCCGCTGCGCCAAAACCCTGGCTCTTGTGCATGCTGCGGCTGCGCCCGGCGATCTCGGTATAGCTCAGGCCCAGCAGCGGGTCGTAGCCGCCCACGTCCACGGTGAACCAGTCAGGGTCGTTCTTCGCGATCTCGGCCAGGTCCTTCTTCCACCAGGTGCTGCCGTTGAAGAAGAGGCGGCGCGGTTGCCACACTTCCAGCCCTTGTTCCAATTGCTCCGGAAAGGCGGTGGGGTCGCCAGCCAGGTCGAAGGCTTCCTCGGCGAGGATGGCGCTGGCCTCGTGGTGGCCGTGCCCCGCGCTGCGGTCGGGCGCGAAGCGGGTGATGATGATGTCCGGCCGGAACATGCGGATCACGCGCACCACATCGCTCAGCACCTCCTGCTTGCCCCACTTCTCGAAGCTCTCGGCGGCGTTCTTGCTGTAGCCGAAGTCCACCGCGCGGGTGAAGAACTGCTCGCCGCCATCGATGCGCCGCGCCTCCAGCAGCTCCTGCGTGCGGATGATGCCCAGCGCGTCGCCCAGCTCGGGGCCGATGAGGTTCTGTCCGCCATCGCCGCGCGTGAGGCTGAGGTTGCCGGTGCGCACTTTCTTCCCATTGGCCAGCCAGGCGATCAGGCGCGTGTTCTCGTCATCGGGATGGGCCACGATGTAGAGCACGCTGCCCAGCACGTTGAGCTTCTGCATGCGGTGCAGGATCTCGGCGGCGTGGGGTTGGGCAGGGGGGCGCTGCGCGGTGGCGGCCAATGCGCACAGGCCAAGGAAGAGGGCCGGGAGGGAGCGGAACAACATGGGACGATACACCACGGGTGTGGATGGTGCGGGTCCGAAAGTAGTGCCGCGAAAGGCCGCAGGCCACGCGCCCCGTGGTGTCCGGAGCGGGTGGCCTGCGTTCCTTGGCAGGCGGAAGGGTCACACCGAATGCTCCTGCAGCGCCCTTGCGATCTGTTCCTTGTAGCTGCGGCCGCTGATGATGCGCTCGTTGTTCGCCATCATGAAGACGAACTCGTTGTTGCCGCTGTAGCGCGAGCTGCGCACATGGGCCTTGTTCACGATGAAGCTGCGGTGGATGCGCAGGAAGCGCGAAGGGTCCAGCTCGCTCTCCACGGCGTTCATCGTCATCCGGTGCAGGTGGTGCCTGTCCTTCAGCTGCAGGTGGAGGTAATTGCCCTCGGCGCGCAGGTAGATCACCTCGTCCACGGGCACCTTGTGCTCACGGCCCTTCTCGCGGATGTTGAACACCTCCACGTACTCGCTGTTGGCGTGCATGTGCTCGCGCACCAGGTCCATCAGGCGCCCGGTGAGCTTGCTGCTCATGCGCATCTGCATGAACTTCCGCGCCTTCTCCAGGCTGGCCTGGAAACGCTCATCGTCGTACGGCTTCAGGAGGAAGTCCACCGCGTTCACGTCGAAGGCCTTCAGTGCGTACTGGTCGTGAGCGGTGACGAACACCACGAAGGGCAGGCGGTCGTGGGGTACGGTGTGGCTCAGGTGTTGCAGCACGTCGAAGCCGTTGCTGTGGGGCATCTGCACGTCGAGGAAGACCAGGTCGGGCCGGTGTTTCATCACGGCCTCCAGCACTTCCTGGCCGTTCCTGCATTCGCACACCACCTCGATCTCGGGGTCCTGGTTGAGCAGGCGCGCAAGCCGTGCACGGGCCGCCGGTTCATCGTCGGCGATCAAGGTCCGTATGTGTTTCATGTACGGTCGCGTTCAAATGGGAAGGAGAGTGTCACATTGAACCCCCGACCATGGGGGCTGGAAATGTCGAAGCGGGCCGCATCGCCATAGAGCAGCTTGAGGCGGTCGCGCACGTTGCGAAGGCCGATGCCTCCGTTGGTCATCGCCTTCAAGACATCGGAGCAGCCTTTTCCGTTGTCCGAGACGCGCAACTCCAACCGTTCGTCACTACAGGTGGCCTGCACGCTGATGCGCACGGGTTCGTAGGTGGCATCGGGACCGTGCTTGATCGCGTTCTCCACCAGGGGCTGCAGCACCATGCTGGGCACCAGCGCGGAGCCCAGTTCAGCGGGCACATCGTAGCTCACCTGCAACCGGTCGCGGAAGCGCACGCTCTCGATGCCGAGGTAGTTGGCCACGTGGTCGATCTCACGGTCAAGACGCACGGTATCGCGCTGGGTGGTGTCGAGGGTCACGCGCAGCAGCCCGCCCAGGCGGCTCAGCACCCGGCGTGCACCGGGCACGTCCTCGTCCATCAGTGCGCTCACCGTGTTGAGGGTGTTGAACAGGAAGTGCGGCTGCAGCTGCTTCTTGAGTGCGTTGAGCTGGGTGACCTGCAGCTCGTTCTGCAGTTTCAGCACCTGGGTCTCGCGTTCGCGCATCACGCGCGCGCCGTCCACGGCCACCAGCACCACCATCAGGGTCCAGTACTCCATGAAGCGGCTGAGGATGGCGGGCGGAAGGGCCTGCACCGCCCAGCCGATGTACTCGGGGGTGAAGGCGAAGTCGTCCTGGCTCCAGAGGATGGTGTAGTAGATCGCGCTGGTGACCACCTCGTGCAACGCACCGATGAGCACGCCGAAGCCCGCATGCACAAGGACGATGCGCCACAAGGGACGCATGCTGAAGGGCCAGCGCAGCAGCACACCATAGGCCAGCGGGGTGAGCAGCGCCCAGAACAGGAAGTTGAGGTAGGGAGGCGGCGCCTCGCGCAGCCACCGGAACTCGCCCATGCCCTTGAGCTCGGCGTACACGTAGTGGTGCATGTACGCCTGGAGCAGGAACAAGGTGGCCAGCAGCATCGCCGCCGCGAGGATCACGCGGTACGGGATGGGTGTGCGCCCGAAGTAGGCCATCGGTCCGGCCGTGCGCACCTACCGTGCCACGGGCCGGTCCGAATTAACCGACCGTCCCTGCGCTCCTCCAACGGTTCCGTGACGAACGGGCGCAGCGGTGATGGAACGGTGGTGCTGAGCGGACCACCGGGTTCCGCCGCGACCCCGCAGAGCGGACCGGCAGGGCTCAGCCCACCGTGATGGTGTAGGTGGTCCCGTTCACCGTAACGGTGAAGGTGCCATCGCAGGCGCCCGAACCCCAGTCGATGGTGCGGGCGGGCCTGCCGTCGGGCACCACCTGCACGGTGCCTGCGGTGATCCACGGGCAGCCCACGGCCACCCGCAGGGCCTGGGTGATGCTCACGGTGTAGGGCGTGCCGGTGCGGTTCACGCCGCTGCCGTTGCCGGTGATCAGATACAAGTCGTCCAGCGGCGTCACGGTGTCGTCACCGGACACCCAGGTTCGGATGCGCTGCGCCTGGTGGGTGGCCGTCCAGCTCCCGTCCGGCGCGGTCACGCTGCCGTTCACCGTCACGCTGAAGCAGGGGTCGCCGTCGCCGTTCAGGCCCAGGTTGGTCACCGTCTTGGTGCCCTGCACCAGGTGGTCGTTCACGTGATAGCCCTGGGGCGTGATGGTGATCACGGTGCCGGTGTCGCGGTAACGGCCGGTGAAGGTCACGTTCAGCACGCCCCGGCGGGTGCGGCCGTTGGCGGCGGTGCAGTTCACCGGGCCGAAGTCGATGGTCATGGTGTACGGTACGGCCACCGTGTCGATGGTGATGACGGGCGCGCAGGCGTCGGCCCCGTCCCGCAGGCCGTTGCTCTCCGCGGCGTCATCCACCGCGCGCAGCATGTCGGCGAAGTAGTCCTCGGCCTTGGCATTGTCGCCGGCGCTGGTGATGTCCAGGTCGAGCGGGGTCTCGTCCTCCTTCCGGCAGGAGGCGAGGGCCAGGAGCCCCAACAGGGCGAGGGTAAGCGTGTGCTTCAACATGGTCGAAGGGGTGTTCATGCCCCTTGGACGCAAGGACCGTGCCCCGGGTTTAGTGCGGGAGCTGCGGTAGCGCTCAGTTCAGGTGCTGGAGCACCTTGAAGGTGAACGGGAACGCGTGGCGTTCGTCGGCCTTGTGATGCTCCACCCACACCTCCTTCCAGCCCTTGCCGATGGCGGGGAACTTCACGTCGCCCGCCACTTCGGCGTGCACGTTGGTGAGGTAGATGCGGTGGATGAGCTTCTTGCGGAAGGCCTCCTCGTAGATCTGGCCACCGCCGATGATGAAGCACTCGGTCTCGCCGGCGTTGCGGGCCATGTCGATGGCCTCCTCGATGGAGCGGCACACCAGGGCACCGGGGGCCTTGTAGCCCTCGGCCCGGGTCACCACGATGTTGGTGCGGTTGGGCAGCGGCCGGAAGCGGTCGGGGATGCTCTCGTAGTTCTTGCGGCCGGTGATCACGTAATGGTTCACCGTGGTGCGCTGGAAGAACTTCATGTCGTCCGGCAGGTGCCACGGCAGGCCTCCGTCCTTGCCGATGGTGCCGTTGTCCGCCACGGCGGCGATGGCGCTGATGATCATACCGATACGGTGGCTTTGATGTGGGGGTGGGGGTCGTACTGCTCGAGCGTGAAGTGCTCGTAGCGGAACGCGAAGATGTCGGTCACCGACGGGTCGAGCCGCATCACGGGCAGGGGCCGCGGCTCGCGGGTGAGCTGAAGCTTCGCCTGCTCGAGGTGGTCGTTGTACAGGTGCACGTCGCCGAAGGTGTGCACGAACGTGCCGGGCTTCAGGCCGCAGACCTGCGCCACCATCAGGGTGAGCAGGGCGTAGCTGGCGATGTTGAAGGGCACGCCCAGGAAGGTGTCGGCGCTGCGCTGGTAGAGCTGGCAGCTGAGCCTGCCATCGGCCACGTAGAACTGGAACATGGTGTGGCAGGGCGGCAGGGCCATGCGGTCCACATCAGCGGGGTTCCAGGCGCTCACGATCAGGCGGCGGCTGTCGGGGTTGCGCTTGATCATGTCCACCACGTTGGCGATCTGGTCGATCACACGGCCGTCGGGGGCGTGCCAGCTGCGCCACTGGTA
>JBIJCH010000197.1:0-5033 GCA_044344815.1 Flavobacteriales bacterium
AGGTACCGCCCCCCCAGCACGTCGGCCCGGATGCGGGGCATGCGGTAGGCGAACTCGAACGCGCTGCGGGCGAAGATGCGCTGCTTGATGTTCTCGGCCACGGCCAGCTGCATCACCTGCAGGCCACCGGCCACCCCCACCCCCAGGGTGACGAAGCCGATGAGCACGCCCCACGAGCTGGCCACCTGGCCGCCCATGATCAGGTTGATGATGGCCTGGATGCCCAACGGCAGGGTGAGGTTGATGAGCCCGCTCACCAACGCGTACAGGTAGATGTGCGTGATGTCCCGGCCGTCCACGGCCAGCATGCGGTTCAACCGCGTATAGGGCTTGATCGGGCTCATGCGCCGCGCTTGGTGTCGAGGGTGGAGAGCACAAGGTGCACGAAGAGGTCGCCCTGGTCGTGCGCGCCCTTGTCCTTGAGGGCGGCCATGTGCTCGGAGAAGAAGGACAGGCTGGCGAGGGCGGTGGGGTAGGGATGCCGGGGCCGCACATCGGTGATGAGGTCGCGCAGGCGGTGGCAAAGCCGCACGAAGCTGCCGTAATGACCGTCCTTCGCACCGGCGTCCACGTCCTTGGTCAACCACGCCTTGGCGCTCTCGGCCACCGCGATGCGGTACAGGGCCCGCAGGTCCACGTGTGCGTAAGGGCCCCGCTCCTTCACCGGCGCCGTCACCGACCGGATGCCGCGCTCCAGGCGTGCCTTCGCATCGGCGATGTTGGCCGTGTCGAACACGAGCTTCATCTCGCGCCACGACCAGTACCAGTCCACCAGGTAGATGAGCAGGCGGTGCTTGTTGGCGAAGTACCGGTACACGCTGGTCTCGGCCGTGCCCAGCGCCGATGCGAGCTTGCCGATGGTGAATCGCTCGAAGCCGAGCTCGTCGATGAGCACGATGCCGTGCTCGATGATGCGCCGCCCGAGCTCGGTGGTGGCGGGGTCCTTGGTGAAGACCCGCTCCCTCACCTGCACGTCGACCTGATACAGCTTGTCCATGGCGTCAGTCCGTGGAACACGCGTTCGCAAGAATTGTTCCAAACCTATCACATTAAAGTGATAAGCTGTTAATAACGACAGTAATACTATCGATCTCGGTGAAAGCGTTCCGGTCGCCGGCCCCTCACCGGGGGCCATCGTAGCTGATGCGGTAGATGAGGTCCGCGGCATCATCGCTCACCAGCACCGAACCATCGGGCATCTCAAGCACGTCGACCGGCCGCCCCCATGCGCTCGATCCCTTCAGCCAGCCCTCGGCGAACACCTCGGTGGAAGCGCTCCCGTCAGGCCGGGGGAAGGCCATCACCAGCCGGTAGCCGCTGGGCACGCTGCGGTTCCAGCTGCCATGTTCGGCGATCAGGATGGCGCTGCGGTACCGCTCGGGGAACTGGCCTCCGCGCAGGAAGCGCATGCCAAGCGGGGCCGTGTGCGCGCCCAGCCGGGCGGCTGGTGCGGTGAAGTCGCTGCAGGGGCGCTTCGCCCCGAACTCCGGGTCGCTCACGGTGCCGGCATGGCAGTAGGGGTAGCCGAAATGGTCACCCGCCCGTGTCGACCGGTTCAGTTCGCAATCGGGCTCATCATCGCCGAGCCAGTCGCGACCGTTGTCGGTGAACCAGAGCGTGCTGTCCGTGGGTGACCAGTCGAACCCGACGGTGTTGCGCACCCCCCGGGCCACGATGGCAGGGCTGCCCGGCCGGTCCACATCGATCCGCGTGATGGTGGCGTAGATGCTGTCCGCCGGTTCGCAGATGTTGCAGGGTGCGCCCACCGGCACGTAGAGCATGCCATCCGGTCCGAAGGCGATGAACTTCCAGCCGTGGTGCGTGTCGCCCGGGAAGGCCTGCGTGACCGGTTCGGGGGCGGGCGGATCCTGCAGGTGCTGCTCGATCCCGCGCAGGCGCAGGATGCGGCTCACGGCGCTCACGTAAAGGTCGCCGTTGCGGAACGCCACGCCCACGGGCATCTTCAGTCCCCTGGCCACGGTGAGCACCTGGTCGGCCCGGAGGTCGTTGTTGGTGTCGCGCACGGCGTACACCATGCCTTCGTCGCGGCTGCCCACGAACAGGGTGCCCTGGTCGCCCCAGCACATGGCGCGCGCATTGCGCACCCCTTCGGCGTACAATTCGATGCGGAACCCATCGGGCAGCTTGATGTCCTGCAGCCGTGGGTCGCCTGCGAAGAGCGTCGGACGGCACACCCCGCTGAGGAGCGCGGGCGCCAGCACCACCAGGCCAAGGGTCCGCCAGTGGAAGGTCATGGGCGTTCGGGATGAGGTACGATCAGCACAGGGACCTTCACGCGCTTGAGCACCGCCTCGCTCACGCTGCCCATCAGCGCCTTGAAGAGGCCTCCGCGACCATGTGAGGCCATGGCCAGCAGGTCGGCCTGCAGGCGGTCCACTTCCTCCAGGATCGTGTCCACGGTGGTGCCCTGCACCAGCAGAGCCTCGGCATCCACGCCCCGCTCACGCCATGCATCGCGGATGCCCTGGAGCTCCAGGTGCTCCTGCCGGAGGTGATGCGCACGCTGGTCACGCACGTGCTGCGGGCCCGCATCGAACCCGATGAAGTCGGGGTCCGGTGCGGCCACATGCACGATCCATAACCGGCTCCCCGTGCCGCGTGCGATCTCAGCGGCGCGTTCCACCACGGTACCGCTCACGGGGGACAGGTCGACGACAGCAAGTATGTTCTTCATGGGACGCGCGTGTTTCCGCGTGATGACCGCACCAAGGTAATCGGAAACCACGGGTACGTCCCGGCATCCTGAAAGCGGGAAGGGCGGCCATGGCCGCCCTTCCCGTCGACATGGTCGAACGTCAGTCCTTGGTGAGCACCAGACGGTCGAAATGCTGGCGGCGCAGCTTGCCGCTGCTGGAGAAGAACCACTCCTTCAGGCCGTAGTGGTTGCCGCGGCGGAGCCCCGTGTGATGCATGCCCAGCATCTTCTTGCGGCCGCTGAGCTTCTGCAGGGTGCGGGTGAGGTGGGCCTCCACCTCGGGGGCCTTCATGCCGGGTTCCTTGGAGGCGGCCCACTTGGTGGCGGCCGCCAGCAGGTCCTCCTTGGGCAGCAGGCGCCCCGTGGTGCGGATCGTGTTCAGCACCAGGTTGTCCCAGGCGTTCAGCTCGCGCGGTTTGCGCTTGGGTTTCGGCGGCCTGCCCGGCCCGCGCTTGCTGCGTTTGGCCCGCTTGGCCACAGGGGCGGCGGCGTTCTTGCGGGGCCTGCCCGGACCTTTCTTCGCCGCGCCTTCGGAGCGGGTGGCGGGCAGTGCGTTCTTCGCCTTCTTCAGGTCGATGATCGCCGTGCGCACGGTCTCCAATTGGAACGCCAGGCGGCGCCGTTCGGACCTGTAATGCCCGAGCAATTGATCGATATCCTTTTCGGAAAGACGCTTTTGTTTTGCCATTCGTGGAGCTTTTCGTGTACGTACCGGAGCTTATGTCAGCGGAAAGGTAGGGTTTTCTCCCAGGTTGCTGCACAGTATCGCAGATCGGCCTTCGCGCGGCAGGTATCACGCCACGATCACCGTGGGCCCTTCACCGGCGCCAACGAGCTCGCCGATGCGGAAGGCACCGGTAACGCCGGCGCCGAGCACGTCCATCACCTCGCCCTCGGACCCCGGGGCCACGGCCACGAGCAGGCCGCCACTGGTCTGTGGATCGCTCAGCACCATCATCCGCTCCATGTCCGACGCACCCTGCACGCGGGGGCCCAGGCTTTTCCAATTGCGGAACGAACCATCGGGGTAGCAGCCCTCCTGCAGGTACGTGAGCGCCTCCGGCAGCACGGGGATCTGCGTGTAGGTGAGCCGCGCCGCCAGACCGGAGCCGTCGCACAGCTCCAGCAGGTGGCCCAACAGACCGAAGCCGGTGACATCGGTCATGGCATGCACACCGGGCAGGGCGCCCAGGCGTTCGCCCACGGCGTTCGACCGCACCATGAGGTCGCGGGCGATGTGGGCATGTTCATCGCGCAGCTTGCCGCGTTTCTGGGCGGTGCTCAGCAGGCCCACACCGATCGGCTTGGTGAGCAGCAGGATGTCGCCCGCCTGCGCCGCGTCGTTCCGCTTGATGTGCGCCACCGGTGCCTCGCCCGTCACCGCCAGCCCGAAGAAAGGCTCGGGTGCGTCGATGCTGTGGCCGCCGGCCAGGGCGATCCCCGCATCGTGGCAGGCCTGCCGCCCGCCCTCCACCACGCGCGCCGCCAGTTCGGCCGGCAGCTTCTCCACCGGCCAGCCCAGCACGGCCACGGCCAGCAGCGGCCTGCCGCCCATGGCGTACACGTCGCTCAAGGCGTTGGTCGCCGCGATGCGGCCGAAGTCGAACGCATCGTCCACGATGGGCGAGAAGAAGTCCACGGTGCTGATGAGCGCACGCCCGCCGCCCACATCGTACACGGCCGCATCGTCCTTGGTGCCGTACCCCACCAGCAGGCGTGGGTCGGGGTAGGTGCCCAGGTCGCTCTTCAGGATGCGGTCCAGCACCGCCGGGGCGATCTTGCAGCCGCACCCGGCACCATGGCTGTACTGGGTTAGGCGTACGGGGTCCTCAGCGGGCGGTGGCGGCAGCGACATGGTCCTTCAGGCGTTGGGCGAGGCCGCGAAGATCGTGCGCTGAGGCCGGTACCTTCACCACGCGTTGCGGATCGCGGCCCTCCGCTCCGCGGAGGTACGCCTTGTCGTAGTAGTGCAGGGTGATCAGGGCCACGGTGCGCATGTCGCCTGCATCCAGGGCCTCGAGCGCCGCCTTGCAATGCTGCGGCCCCAGCCGTTTCCCGATGCGTCGCGTGGCCTCCGCAAGCTCCTCCTTCGGGAACCGCCCGTAGTCCACCACGAGCCGGTCGGCCCGCTCGCCCACCGGCATTTCGGCGAAGAAGAGGGTGTGCGCGCGGATCTGTGCGAAGAACGCATCGGGGATGCGCACGCGGCCGATCATCAGGCTTTCGTCCTCCACCCAGATCGGCCGCCCCGGGTGCATGCCGCGCAGCGCGTGCCACAGCAGGTTCTCGAAATGCTCGGTGGTGGGTTGCGGTTCCT
>JBIJCH010000198.1:0-4989 GCA_044344815.1 Flavobacteriales bacterium
CCCTTTGCGGGGACACCGCCACGCTGGTGCAGCCGGTCACAGTGACACAGGGACTGAACTTCACAGTAGGTCCCGATGTGGTGATCTGCCCGGGCGACCAGGCCACGCTCACGGCCAGTGTGCCGGGCGCCACCTATGTGTGGAGCAACGGTGCGACCACGTCCTCGATCTCGGTGGGCACGCCTGGGCCGTACTGGGTGACGGCGGACGTTGGTGGATGCACGGCCTCGGACACGGTGGTGGTGGGCCTGCATCCTGAGCCCGGTGAACTGAATTCGTTGGTGGAGGCCTGCCCCGGCGATCCGGTGACGCTCGCCGTACCGATCGAAGGCCAGTCCTACCTCTGGTCGAGCGGGGCTACCACCCAGGCCATCACCGTGAACGCGTTCGGCGATTACACCTTCACGGTCGTCGACCTAAACGGTTGCACGTGGAGCGGCACGGGCACGGTGGTGAGCGATCCGGACAACTTCGAGGTGTGGGTGCCCAACGTGTTCAGCCCGAACGGGGACGGCGAGAACGACCGCTTCGAGCCGCAGACCGGCGGACCGAAGGATGTGCAGGTGACGATCTACAACCGGTGGGGCATGGAGATGTTCAGCAGCCCGAACCTGGGGCGCTTGTGGGACGGGCGGCACGATGGCCGCGTGGTCCCCGATGGCACCTACTTCTACATCGTGAGCTACCGCGCGGCGTGCAATGCCGAACGCACGACGGAGGTGGGGCATGTGACGGTACTGAGGTGATCCCGATGGGTTGGGATCAAGGAGGGGGCCCGACATCGGCGGGCCTCTTTCACGTTCAGGCGTGGGCGAGGTGCGCGCGCAGGAACCGGCCGGTATGGCTGTCCTGCCGGGCTGCCAGCTCCTCGGGCGTGCCGGCGAACAGGAGCCGTCCCCCGTCCTCGCCGCCCTCGGGTCCCAGGTCGATCACGTGGTCGGCGCAGGCGATCACCTCCTGGTTGTGCTCGATCACCAGCACACTGTGGCCGTTCTCGATCAGGTCGTTCAGGGCCTTGAGCAGCTTCGCGATGTCATGGAAGTGCAGGCCCGTGGTGGGCTCGTCGAAGATGAAGAGCGTGGGCTTCTCATCCTGCCCCTTGGTGAGGAAGCTGGCCAGTTTGATGCGCTGGGCCTCGCCACCTGAAAGGGTGCTGCTGCTCTGGCCGAGCTTCACGTAGCCCAGGCCGGTGCCCTGCAGCGGCAGCAGCTTGTCCACCACCTTGCGGCAGGCGTTGTGCCGGTCCAGGTGCTCCTGGAAGAAGGCGACCGCGTCGTCCACCGTCATGTCGAGCACCTCGGCCACATCGCGCCCCATGAACTTCACGTCGAGGATCTCCTCCTTGAAGCGCTTGCCATGGCAGGCATCGCAACGCAGGCTGATGTCGGCCATGAACTGCATCTCGATGTGCACCTCGCCCTCGCCCTGGCACACCTCGCACCGGCCACCGTCCACGTTGAAGGAGAAGAAGGCCGGCTTGTAGCCGCGCACCTTCGCCACTTCCTGTTCGGTGAAGAGCTGCCGGATCTCGTCCCACGCTTTCACGTAGGTCACCGGGTTGCTGCGCGAGGAGCGGCCGATGGGGTTCTGGTCCACCAGTTCCACGGCCTGCACGCGGTGGAGGTCGCCCTCCAGGGCGCTGTGCTCGCCCGGGCGTTCGCTGAAGCCCTCGAGCTCGCGGCGCAGGGCCGGGTGAAGGATGCGCTTCACCAGGGTGGTCTTGCCGCTGCCGCTCACTCCGGTGACCACGGTGAGCATGTGCAGGGGGAAGGCCACGTCGATGCTCTTCAGGTTGTTCTCGCGGGCCCCGCGCACGACGAGGCGGTCCTTCACGGGGCGGCGGCGGGCCGGGCGTTCGATGCGCTCGCGGCCGGTGAGGTAGCGCGCGGTGAGGCTGTCGCTCTTCACCAGGTCGGCATGCGTACCGCTGAACACCACCTGCCCGCCATGCGAGCCGGCCATGGGGCCCATGTCGATGATGTGGTCGGCGGCGCGCATCACCTCCTCGTCGTGCTCCACCACGATCACGGTGTTGCCGAGGTCGCGCAGGCGCTGCAGCACGCCGATGAGCTGCCGGGTGTCGCGCGGGTGCAGGCCGATGCTGGGCTCGTCCAGGATGTACATGCTGCCCACGAGGCTGCTGCCCAGCGAGGTGGCCAGGTCGATGCGCTGGGTCTCCCCGCCGCTCAGGGTGTTGCTGCGGCGGTCGAGGGTGAGGTAGCCCACGCCCACGTCCACCAGGTAACGCAGCCGGTTGCGGATCTCCTTCAGCAGGCGCTCGGCCACGCGCTGGTCGTGCGCGTTCAGTTCAAGGGTGTCGAAGAAGGCGAGGCAGTCGCGGATGGGCATGCGCACCAGCTCGTGGATGCTGCGCCCGCCCACCTTCACATGGCCGGTCTCGGGTCGCAGTCGCGTACCCTGGCAGGTGGGGCACTCCGTCTTTCCACGGTAACGGCTCGCCAGCACCCGGTACTGGATCTTGTAGCTATTCTCCTCCACGTACTGGAAGAAGCGGTGGATGCCCCGGATGCCGCGGCCGCCGTTCCACAGCAGGTCGCGCTCCTCGTCGCTGAGGTCCCTGTAGGGCCGGTGGATGGGGAATTCGCGACCGGCGCTGTCGCGGATGAAGTCGTGCTTCCACTCGCTCAGCTTCTCGCCGCGCCAGGGCGCCACGCAGTCGTCGTACACGCTGAGGCTGCGGTCGGGGATCACCAGCTCGGGGTCGATGCCGATCACGCTGCCGTAGCCTTCGCACTGGGGGCAGGCGCCCACCGGATCGTTGAAGCTGAAGAAGTTGGGCGTGGGCTGCTCGAAGGTGAGGCCGTCGAGCTCGAAGCGGTCGCTGAACCCCAGCCGGCGGGGGTGGCCGTTGGCGTCCTCTCCCAGCAGCTCGCACGCGCCCTGGCCCTCGAAGAAGGCCGTTTCAGCGCTGTCGGCGCAGCGGCTGGCGGTCTCGTCGCTGCCGGGCTCCACGGTGAGGCGGTCCAGCACCAGGTGCCAGGGCCCCTTGTCGAGCTTCTTCGCCAGCAGCAGGTCCTCGATGCGGTGCACGTTGGTGCCGTCGTGCACGCGGGCGTAGCCCTGCTGCTGCAGCACGTCGAGGTGCTCGCGCAGCGTACGGTCCTTGGGCGGGAGCACGGGGCAGAGGAGCAGCACGGTGGTGCCGGGGGGGAAGCCGTCGAGGGCGGCCACCACGTCCTCCACGGTGTTGCGCCTCACCTCCTGGCCGCTCTTGGGGCTGTAGGTGCGACCGGCGCGGGCGAAGAGCAGCTTCAGGTGGTCGTACACCTCGGTGCTGGTGCCCACGGTGCTGCGCGGGTTGCTGGTGAGCACCTTCTGCTCGATGGCGATGGCCGGGCTGATGCCGGTGATCCGGTCCACGTCGGGCTTCTCCAGCCGGCCCATGAACTGGCGGGCGTAGCTGCTGAGGCTCTCCACGTAGCGCCGCTGGCCCTCGGCGTAAAGGGTGTCGAAGGCCAGGCTGCTCTTTCCGCTGCCGCTCAGGCCGGTCACCACCACCAGCCGGCCCCGGGGGATGTCGACGTCGATGTTCTTGAGGTTGTGCACCCGGGCCCCCTGCACCCGGATGAGGCCGGTGAGGGTGGGGCGCACCGCTCCCTTGCCGTTGGTGGACGTGCTTTCCGCCGCTGCAGCGGGCTTGGCGGTCTTTCGTGTGTTGCGGGGGGCAGGCAAAGGCGGCGCGAAATTAGCCATCGGCTTGCGCCGGAAGACCCGTTCCCCCCTATCTTTGGAACAACGCGAAAGTTCTCGTCCCCGCACACAATACCCACATCTGGGCAACGTTACCGGAACAGACGACGTCCTTATAGCGTTCAACACGACACACGGGCCCAGCGCCCAGCCACCTCAAACCGGACAGCCCATAGCGCGACCTCTACCCCCGAAGTCCTAGTTCCTCTTCGGACCAAAACGGTAAGGTCATGCTGTCCAAGGTGCTCCAAGACACAGAGCTCGTCAACCTGTACATCCAGGGGAACGAGCAGGCGTTCGAAATGCTGCTCCAGCGCCACAAGCGCAAGGTGTGGTCGCACATCTACCTCATGGTGCGCGACCGCGAGGCCACGGAGGACCTCTTCCAGGAGGTCTTCATCAAGGTGGTGCACACCCTCAAGGGCGGGAAGTACAACGAGGAGGGCAAGTTTTTGCCCTGGGTGATGCGCATCGCGCACAACCTCGTGATCGACCACTTCCGGCGCGCGAAGAAGATGCCCATGGTGCGCGGCAGCGAGGACCATGACGTGTTCGCCACGGTGGCCCAGCCGGGCAAGAACGTGGAGCAGCGCATGGTGAACGTGCAGATCGACGATGATGTGCGCAAGCTGATCGACCACCTGCCCGAGGAGCAGCGCGAGGTGGTCATCATGCGCACCTACCTGAACATGAGCTTCAAGGAGATCGCCGAGCACACCAACGTGAGCATCAACACCGCGTTGGGGCGCATGCGGTACGCGCTGATCAACATGCGGAAGCTGATCAAGCAGCACGACATCCACCTGGAGCGCGCCTGAGCGACTCCTACACGACCCGCAAGGGTCACCCGGGCAGTTCCATGCCCCGCGGACCCCGGCCTGTAAGCCGGGGTCGGCCTTTTCTGGGGTGGATGCAATAAGGGGGGAGGGGGGGCGCGTTCTTCAACCGTGACATGAACCATACCCCTTCCTTCATGGCCCACACTACCCCCCGGAAGCGTACCTCCAACACCCGGCCCCGCCGCGCCCGCATGACCCTCGACCTGCAACCCGGTCCCCGCGCCAGCACCATCACGGCCATCCTGAACTACAGCAAAGCCCTGAACGTGGTGGACGCCCCGCCGGTGGGCCGCGTGGACATCGTGCTCAACTGAGGACGCGTTCACTCCAGCGTCATCCGGAACAGCTCGGGCCTCACCCAGGTGGCCGGGCCTGCATGCACGAAGCCTGTGGCCGGGTCGATGGGCATGCCCGGACCCAGGGGATCGTACTCCACCCA
>JBIJCH010000199.1:0-4988 GCA_044344815.1 Flavobacteriales bacterium
TGCGGCCGTGGCCGGCATACCACACCAGCACGGTGTTCACCTTGTTGGTGCGCACCAGGTCGCGCAGTTCGGTGCTGAAGAAGCGCTCGAGCTGCTGCCTGGTGAGGTTCTTCTTGGTGATGGTCTTCTGCACGTTGTACTTGCCGAAGGCCTTCTGCATCTTGGCCGCATCGTTGCCCTGTCCCTGCAGCGCGGGGAAGCTCCGGTATTCGCTGTTCTCGATGAAGATGACCCAGGTGACGCCCGAGCTCACCGCGGTGCCGGTGGCGGGTTTCTCCACCGGCTTGGTCACCACGGTGGCGCCACCGCCGGTGTCGGGGGGCTTGACGGCCGCCACCGGCTCGCTGCGCCGCAGCTGGTAGGTCACATCGGTGCCGTTGCCGTGCTGGTCCTCGGCGCGCACGGTGAAGCGGTCCTTGCCCGCGATCACCAGCTTCATGCTGAAGTCGGTGCGGTTGGTGTCGGGCACGAAGCTGGCCATGATGCCGTCCACCGAGATGCTGCGGATGGTGCTGGCGTCGCTGGCGGTGCCTTCGATGAAGATGTCCTCGCGGCCGGCGCTCACGGTGATGATGCGGTCGCCGCCTGGGTCCGGTGAGGTCAGCGCCAGCACGGGCGGCACGCCTTCGGTGCGCTCCACCTTCAGCGTTACCGTGCTTTCGTTGTCGTACCGGTCGGTGGCGGCCACCGCGATCTCGGTGGCGCCGGGGGCGAGCGGCACGGCGACGAAGAACTCGGGGTCGCGCTCCTCCTTCGCGAAGTCGGCGTCCACCCCGTTCACGGTGATGCGCTTGAGCTTGTTGCGGTCGCGCACGTGGCCGGTCACCTTCACCATCCCCAGCACCGAGCTCACCTGCACCACGTCGCCCCGACGGTAGGGCTCCACCACGGTGATCACGGGCGGGTCGCTCTCGCGGTTCAGCTCGAACAGCTGCTTGTCCACCCGGTCGCGCTGTTCCTGCACCTTGCGGCGGAAGTCGGCGTCGTAGGCGTCATCACCCTCCATGGCCTTCTTCGCCGCGTCCAGGTCGTCCAGTGCGCCCTCCAGGTCCACGTTGGCCTCGCGGCACTCGGCGCGCAGCAGGAGCAGATCCACATTACGCGGTTGGTGCAGCAGCACCTTGTTGATGTCGTTGATGGCGTTCTGGTGCTGCCCGAACCCGTTGTAGTAGCGGGCGCGCTGCACGTAAACCGCGTCATCGGTGCGGCCCAGGGCCACGCACTTGCTCACGTCGTCGATGGCCTTGGTGTACTCCTTCTGCAGGGCGTAGGCCTTGCTGCGGGTGAAGAGGGCATCGGTGCTGGCGGGGTTGAGCTCCAGGGCGCGGGTGCACTTCTCGATGGCCTTCTCCAGCGTGCGGATCTGCATGGTGGGTCCGCTGTACTGTCTGTACAGGTCGAGCTGCACCTCGGCCAGGGCCACGTAGGCGGGCTCGTACTGGTAGTTCCACTCGATCACCTTGTCCAGGTCGAACTCGGCGGTCTTGAGGTCGCGGATGGCATGGCGCGTGATGCCGTGGAGGTAGTAGGTGTCGGTGGTGGCCTTGGTGGCGAGCGCGGCATCGGCGGCGGCGCTGGCCACGTCGAGGTCGCCCAGGGCAAGGGCCGCGCGCACCTTGGTCTGCAGGGCCGCCATGTTCTTCGGGTCCACACGCAAGGCCTGTTCGCACAGCTGCAGGGCCTTCGCCTGGTCGCCGAGCTCGAAGTAGGCCTTGGCGGCCTCGGCCGCGAGGGCGGCGTCCTCGGGCGCGAGCTCGGCCAAGCGGGCCCGGTCGGCGGCGCACTCGGCCTTCTTCCCGAGCAGGTTGTACACATCGGCCCGCGCCTGATAGGCCTTCAGCATCTTCGGGTCCACCTGGATCGCCAGGTTGAACTTCTCCAAGGCCTGGTCGAGCTGCTGCTCCTGCATGAGCTTCTCGCCTTCCTTGTAGAACGACTTGCCGCCTTGGGCTGTGGCTGAGCTGAGCAGCAACACAAGGCCGGCCAGGGAGAGGATGGCGCGTAAGGTGGTCATGGTGGTGCGGAGCGAAAATAGGGCCAACGGCCGGAGCCTTCGAGCAACCTCACCACCATGCCCGCATCAATCCCGTGTGTGGACCTCCGATGCCACCTTCGACACGCTATCGAACAGCACCGTGGTCTGGAAGAGCCAGGGACCACCGAGCCCCCAAGGACCGGTCCGGAGCCCCAGATCCACCGTATAGGACAGCGCGAAGCCTGAGGTGTCGGATGCCGTGGGTGCCCCAAGAAGATCCAGCACCTCCCCTTTCGTACGGCCGATCAGGCGGGCGCTCCGCTCCAGTTCGGCCGTCATGGACCCGCGCTCGCGGCGGTCCCCCTGCCTCCAGGCCACGGGATCGAATGGACGGTCCGGGACCTGGTCGCGCTTGCCGAGGGCCCCTGAGAGGTAAGCCACGAAAAAGGCCGCACCGACCAAGGCGATCGATGCGGCCGGTCGCTTTCGCATGGAAGCCTTACTCCACCGTGAACTTGTCCATCACCTGCGGGGTCACGCCGCTGCTGCTGAAGCCCCCGTCGTGGAAGAGGTTCTGCATGGTGACGTACCGGGTGAGGTCGCTGAAGAGGGTGATGCAGTAGTTGGCGCAGTCCTGCGCGGGGGCGTTGCCCAGCGGGCTCATCTCCTGCGCGAATCCATAGAAGCCGCCGAAGCCCTTGATGCCGCTGCCCGCGGTGGTCATGGTGGGGCTCTGGCTCACGGTGTTCACGCGGATCTTCTTCTTGATGCCGAGGTGGTAGCCCCAGCTGCGGCCGATGCTCTCCAGCAGGGCCTTGGCATCCGCCATATCACCATAGCCGGGGAACACACGTTGCGCAGCGATGTAGCTCAGGGCCACCACGCTGCCCCAGTCGTTGATGGCGTCGGTCTTGCTGGCGGCCTGCAGCATGCGGTGGAAGCTCATGGCGCTGATGTCCAGCGTCTGCTTGTACCACTCGTAGTTGAGGTCGTCGTAGGTGCGGCCCTTGCGCACGTTGGGGCTCATGCCGATGCTGTGCAGCACGAAATCGGCCTTGCCGCCGAAGTGCTCCATGCTGCCGGTGAAGAGCTTCTCCAGGTCAGCGTCGTTGGTGGCGTCGGCGGGGATGATGGGGGCCTTGATGGCCTCGGCGAGCTTGTTGATCTCGCCCATGCGCATGGCAACGGGGGCGTTCGTGAGCACGATCTGGGCGCCCTCGGCGTGGGCCAGCTCGGCCACCTTCCAGGCGATGCTCTGGTCGTTCAGGGCACCGGTGATGATGCCGCGCTTCCCCTTCAACAGTCCGTGGGCCATGGTCTTCGCAGGTTGATGGGCCGAAAATAGCCGTTCGCTCCGGGTGGCAAGGCCTTGCCCGGATCAGGTGCTGGAGGCAGGTGCGGCTATCGCCCCTTCAGCAGCTCCCTTGCGTTGTCCAGCGCGGCCTGCGTGGTCTTGCGCCCGCTGAGCATCTGGGCCAGCACCTGCACGCGCTCCTCCGCGCGCACCGGACGGATGTGCGTGGTGACGACCTCGGCCTTGTGGTCCTTGCTCACGAGCAAGTGCACATCGGCCTTGCTGGCGATCTGGGGCAGGTGCGTGATGGCGATCACCTGGCGCTTGCGGCCCATGGCGGCCATCAGTTCGCCTACACGGTCGGCCACTTCGCCGCTCACGCCGGTGTCGATCTCGTCGAAGACCACGGTGTGCAGGCCAAGGCTTTCGGCGCTGAGGCCGATGAGGGCCAGCATCACACGGCTCAGTTCGCCGCCACTGGCCACCTTGTCCAAGGCTTCGGGCGCGCGGTCCTTGTTGGCGCTGAAGAGGGCGCGCACGGCGTCGGTGCCGTTGGGGCCGGGCTCGGTGGCCTGCTGCGTGATCTCGAAGCGCGCGTGCGGCATGCCGAGCTTCTTCAATTGAACCACCACCTCGGTGCAAAGGCCGGGGACCGCCTTGCGCCGCGCAGCGCTGATGCGTTCAGCGGCGGCCATCACGTGCTGGCGCATGGTGCCCTCCTGCCCCTCCAGGTCAGCTATGCGGCCCGATAGCGAACTGAAATGCGCCGTGCGCCCGCGCAGGTCCTCCTGCAGGGCGAGCAGCTCGGCGGTGTCCTTGGTCCGGTGCTTCTGCTGCAGGCGCAGGATGGTGTCCAGGCGCTCGCGCATGCGTTCGGCCTCGCGCGGGTCCAGCGACACGGCCGTGGCCATGCGCTCGGCCTCGTCGCCGATGTCCTTCAGCTCGATGGCCACGCTGTTGAGGCGGATGAGCAGCTCGTTGGCGGCGGCATCATGGCGCGCTGCGCGAGCCAGTTGCTGGCGGAGGGCAGTGATGGCGTTCAGCAGTCCGTCATCTCCCCCGATGCCCAGGTCGGTGGCCTGCAGGGCCTGCTGGATCTCACCGGCATGGTCGGCGCGTTCCAAGGCACCTTCCAGATCCTCCTGCTCCCCATCCTTCAGCTTCGCCTGGTCCAGTTCGTCAAGTTGGAACGCCAGGTAATCGAGCTCTGCACGGCTGCGTGCCTCCTCCTCGCGCACGCGGGCCAGCTCGTCGCACACGGCGCGCCACGCGCGGAAGTCGGTACGGTACGCGGCCACGGCCTTGGTCTGCCCTGCGGCATGGTCCACCAGCCCCAGCTGGAAGCGCGCATCGTTGAGCAGCATGGTGTGGTGCTGGCTGTGCACGTGGATCAGCCGTTCGCCCAGTTCACGCAGCTGTTCAAGCCGCACGGGCGTGTCGTTCACGAATGCGCGGCTGCGGCCGCCAGGATCCAGTTGTCGCCGGATGATCAGCGGGTCCTCGAACGGCACCCCGGCCGCCTCGCACCACGCCTCGAAGGCAAGGCCTTTGGCGGCCACCTCCAACTCGATGATGCAGCGTTGTTGCGGGTCGCGCGCCAGGCCCGCATCGGCGCGATCCCCCATGGCGAGCCCCAGGGCCCCGATGAGGATGCTCTTGCCGCTGCCGGTCTCACCGGTGATGATGGTGAGCCCCCCGCCCAGGTCAAGCTCCAGGCGG
>JBIJCH010000200.1:0-4961 GCA_044344815.1 Flavobacteriales bacterium
CCACGCTGAAGACCACAGTTATCACCAGGCTCATCTTGCTCGCCACGGTGGTGGGCGCCACGCCGGCCATCTGCGCGGAGCGGCCGGTGAGGAAGAACACCGAGACGAACAGGAAGCTCAGCAGGAGCGAAGGGGTCCACAAGAGCGACAGGTCGCCCGCGGCCCAAGGCCTGGAGACGATGAGCCCGCACACCAGTGCAGTGATGTAGTTCACCACGATGGCGGGCAGCAGCGGCACGTTCCTGTGCTCGAACGACTTGAACAGTACGAAGAGCGCCGCGACCAAGAGCGCCGCGATCATCACCAGGGCCATGCGGGATCGGGGGCTGTGCCGTTCACGTGGAGGTCGATGCGGTCCGGGCTCAGGACCAACTGACGCACAGTCGATGAGCCGGGCACGGGCGCGGGCGTGCCCCGGCCGAACGCGACCGCACCGGTGATCACGCGGGCCTCGTCCCACGCACCGGAGCGCAGGAAATGCCCGAGCAGTTCGGCACCGCCCTCCACCAGCAGCGAACGCACACCACGACGGTGCAGCTCATCCAGCACCTGCGGCAGCAGCTCCCCCGCCTCGCGAAGGAGCACCTGGTCCGCCCCGATGTCGCCACGCCGGACACGCGTGAACACGAGGGTGGGCGCGGCATCATCGAACACGCGGCACGCGGCGGGTGCCCGGTTGTTCCGGTCGATGACCACGCGCAACGGATGCCGGCCCTCCACCAGCCGCACGGTGAGCAGCGGGTCGTCGTTCACCACGGTGCGGCTGCCCACCAGGATGGCCTGCTCCTCGCTGCGCCAGCGATGCACCAGCACGTCGGTGGCGGGTGCGCTGATGCGCTGCACGCCCCGCGCCTCGCGGGGATGGCGGTCCAGGAACCCGTCGCTCGAGCGCGCCCACTTGAGGACGATGTACGGCCGGTCGCGCTCCACGCTCGTCAGGAAGCGCCGGTTGGTCCATCGGGCCTCCGCTTCGCACGCGCCCACCTGCACGTTCACCCCGGACTCACGAAGCTTGGCGATGCCCTTGCCGGCCACGGCGGGGAACGGGTCCTCCTGTGCCACCACCACATGCCTCACGCCGCGCGCGACCAGCAGGTCGGCACAGGGCGGCGTGCGTCCGTGATGGGCGCAGGGTTCAAGGCTCACGTACATCACCGCGTCCTCCGGCACGGGGCCGTCGCCGAAGGCCTTCAGGCATTCCACCTCGGCGTGGGGGTGGCCGGCCGCATGGCGCCAGCCCTCCGCCAGCAGGCGGTCACCCTGCACCAGCACCGCGCCCACCAAGGGGTTGGGCGCGGCGGTGCCGGCACCAAGCCGGGCCAGCTGCAGGCAGCGTTGCATCCAGTTGGTGCGGTCCATGCTGGGGGCTGCGAAGATGCGAAGGCGCGGGGCGATCTTTGCGCACGCCCAACACCCATGGCGATGCGCGTGGCCACCAACACCGTCGGGGCCGTGCTGGAACAATACCAGCGCGACCTGGGCGACCTGTACCAACCCTCGGAGGCGCGGGCCATCGTGGCGGCGGTGTTCCACCATGCGCTCGGAATGGACCTCCTCCGCCTGCTCATGGACAGGGATGCGGCCCTCAGCGAGAGCGAGCTGCTGCGCGTCTATCTCCCCCTGAAACGGCTGCGCACCGGGGAGCCGCTGCAGTACGTGCTCGGCAGCACCACGTTCCACGGGCTCACCATCGCGGTCGACCCCGACGTGCTGATCCCGCGGCCCGAGACGGAGGAGCTCGTGGACCTGATCGTGCGTTCGGGCCTGCGTACGGACCGCATCTTGGACGTGGGCACCGGCAGCGGCTGCATCGCGCTGGCCTTGAAGAAGCACTTTCCCGATGCCCGGGTCACCGGCATCGACGTGAGCGGCAGGGCCCTGTTGCGCGCCATGGGCAATGGCAGGCTGAACGAGCTGGAGGTGGAATGGCTCGAAGGCGATGTGCTCGACCCCATGCTGTCCCTGCCTGCCGCGGACCTCATCGTGAGCAATCCTCCGTATGTGCTGAGATCGGAGGGCGACACGCTCGCCGTGCAGGTGCGCGCGCACGAACCGCACCTGGCGCTGTTCGTGGACGATGATGACCCGTTGCGCTTCTTCCGCGTCATCGGCACCAAGGCCTTGTCCGCACTGGGGGCCGGAGGCACCCTCTGGTTCGAGGGGCACCGCGACCACATCGGCGCCGTGCCTTTCATGCTCCTGGAACTTGGCTTCCGCGAGGCGGAGGCGATCACCGACCTGAGCGGCTCGCCACGCTTCGTGCGGGCCTTACGCTAGCACGCTTCACACCATGAGCCGCGACCACGCCGCCGAGAGGATCAAGCAGCTGCGCGAGGAGCTGGAGCTCCACAACCACCGGTACTATGTGCTGGCCTCGCCCACCATCAGCGATCAGGAGTTCGACCGGATGATGAAGGAGCTCGAGCAGCTGGAGGCCGCGCACCCCGAGCTCGCCGACCCGAACAGTCCCACGCAGCGTGTGGGCGGCGACATCACGAAGAACTTCCCGGTGGTGGCGCACCGCTACCCGATGTTGTCCCTGGGCAACTCCTACAGCCGCGACGAAGTGGCCGGGTTCGTGGCGCGCGTGGAGAAGAGCGTTGGGAAGGTGACCTACGTGATGGAGCTGAAGTACGATGGCGTGGCCATCAGCCTCACCTACCGGGACGGCCGGCTGGAGCGCGGGGTCACGCGCGGCGATGGGGAGAAGGGCGAGGAGATCACCGCCAACATCCGTACGGTGCGTTCCATCCCGTTGAAGCTCCAGGGCGACGGCTGGCCGAGGGAGATGGAGGTGCGCGGCGAGGTCATCTTCACCCGCACGCAGTTCGACCGGCTGAACGACGAGCGCCGCAGGGAGGGCGAGGAGCCGTACGCCAACCCGCGGAACACCGCTGCCGGCACGCTGAAGCTGCAGGACAGCCGCGAGGTGGCGCGCAGGGGGCTGGACAACTTCATCTACGGCCTGCAGAGCGATCACCTGCCCACGCGGAGCCACTACCGCAACGTGCTGAAGGCGCACGAATGGGGCTTCCGCACGCCCGACCCCGAGCGCCGCTTCATCGGGCAGGCCGATGACCTCGAGGGCATCATGGACTTCATCGACCACTGGGATGCGCACCGCCACAAGCTCGAGATGGACATCGACGGCGTGGTGATCAAGGTGGACGACCTGCATGTGCAGGACGAGCTCGGCCTCACGGCCAAGAGCCCGCGCTGGGCCATCGCCTACAAGTTCCAGGCGGAGCAGGCCGTCACAAGGCTCAACGGCGTCACATTCCAGGTGGGCCGTACCGGCGCGGTGACGCCCGTGGCCGAGCTCGAGCCCGTGCTGCTCGCGGGCACCACGGTGAAGCGCGCTTCGCTCTTCAACGCCGACCAGCTCGAGCGGCTCGACCTGCACCTGGGCGACATGGTGCGGGTGGAGAAGGCGGGCGAGATCATCCCGCAGGTGGTGGGCGTGGAGAAGGAGCACCGCCAGGCCCATGCGCACAAGGTGCGCTTCCCGCACGAATGTCCCGAGTGCGGAACGCCGCTGGTGCGGCTGGAGGGAGAGGCGCAGCACTACTGCCCCAACGAGCACCAGTGCCCGCCGCAGATCACCCGGCGCATCGAGCACTTCGTGGCGCGCAGGGCCATGGACATCGAGGGGCTGGGGGGCGAGACGGTGGAGGAGCTGTTCCGTGCTGGGCTGCTGCGCAACGTGGCCGACCTCTACGACCTCACCGAGGAGCAGCTCCTCGCGCTGGGCAAGGGCTGGGGCGGGAAGAGCGCCAGGCAGGTGGTGGAAGGGGTGGCGGCCAGCAAGACGGTGCCCTTCGAGCAGGTCCTCTTCGCGCTGGGCATCCGCCATGTGGGCGAGACCGTGGCGAAGAAGATCGCCCGGGCCGTGGGTTCCATCGACCGCCTCATGGGCATGTCCCGGGAGGAGCTCACCGGCATCGACGAGGTGGGGGAGGTGATCGCCGAGAGCATCCTGGACTTCTTCGCCGCGGCGGGCAACCGGCACATCATCGAGCGCCTGCGCGAGGCCGGCCTCCGGTTCGAAATGGAGGCGTCGGCGGGACCGGCGAGCGACAGGCTGGCCGGCAAGAGCATCGTGGTATCAGGGGTTTTCCGCAACTTCAGCCGCGACGGCATCAAGGAGGCCATCGAACGCCACGGCGGCAAGGTGAGCGGTTCCATCAGCAGGAAGACGACCTTTGTGGTCGCCGGCGCCGACATGGGACCCGCCAAGCGCGCCAAGGCCGATGAGCTCGGTGTGCCGGTGATCGACGAGGATGAGTTCAGCCGGATGATCGGGGAATGAAGCTGTTCGACCGCATCAAGGAATGGCTTGGCCGCAGGGCCCTGCTGCGCGAGGCGATGCCCGATCGGCGCCCCGTGCCCCGCAACCTCGCCGCCTGCGGCAAGGTGGGCATCGTGTACGTGGCCACCGACGAAAAGGCCCACGCCCACGTGCGCAACTACGTGAAGAAGATCAAGGAGGATCTCGGCATCCACCGCATCCAGTGCCTGGGCTATTCAGAGGAGAAGGTGATGCCGCACTTCCTGCACGCCAAGCTCCATTTCGACGCCATCCACCAGAAGGACCTCAACTGGTACCGGATCCCCGGGGGCAACACGGTGAACAACTTCATCGCAGAGGAGTTCGACGTCCTCATCGACCTGTCGCTTGCCGACCACCTGCCCATCCAGTACATCGTGGCCAAGAGCCGGGCCCGCTTCAAGGTGGGCCGCTGGGGCGACAGCAACCGGCACCTCCTCGACATGATGATCGACATGGCCGGCGCGAACAGCCTGTCGCAGTACATCGCCCAGGTGGACCGCTACCTGTTGATGATCAATACCCCGGTGACCAAGGAACCCTCGCTCAACTGAGCGACCTTTGCCGGAGCATCCCGCAACCGTACCATGGACAATCGTTTCCGCGGCCTCGGCGTGGCCCTTGTAACGCCCTT
>JBIJCH010000384.1:0-2806 GCA_044344815.1 Flavobacteriales bacterium
CGGATCTTCGACCCCTACTTCACCACGAAGGACGTGGGCGAAGGGACGGGACTGGGCCTGAGCATCGCCTACAGCATCGTGGAGAAGCACCGCGGCCGCATCGAGGTGGAGAGCCGCCCCGGCGAAGGCACCGAGTTCCGCGTCGTGCTGCCCCTGGAGCAGCCCCGCACCAGCACCGAACATCACCTGAACGCCCAACGCGCATGAGCTCCATGGATACGCCCATCAAGGTCCTGTACGTGGACGACGAGGAGGGCAACCTCACCGCCTTCCGCGCCACCTTCCGCCGCGAGTTCGATGTTCACGTGGCCCGCAGCGCCGATGAGGCCATGGCCATCCTGGACCGCGAGCCCATGCACATCGTGGTGAGCGACCAGCGCATGCCCCGGTGCACCGGGGTGGAGTTCCTGGCCCTCGTGCGCGAGCGCCACCCCCATTGCATCCGCATGCTCCTGACCGGCTATGCCGACCTGGAGGCCGTGGTGGAGGCGGTGAACAAGGGGGGCATCTACAGCTATTGCACCAAGCCATGGGACCCCACGGACCTTCGCCTGCGGCTGCTGCAGGCCAATGAGGTGTTCGCCCTCCGCGCCGACTGCAAGGCGCTCTTCGACCGTTACCGCCAGGTGTTCGAATCCTCCGGCGACCCCATCGCCCTGGTCGAGGACGACGGGCATTTCCTTGAGGCGAACCCGGCGGCCTGCCGCCTGCTGGGCGTTGACCGCGAAGCCATACTGCGTTCCCGCATCACCGACTGGGTGGAGGACCGCAGCATCCTGCTGCACGCCATGCGCACACGCCGCCAGGGCCGTGCGTTCCCCAATGTGGACCTCACCCTGAACACGGCCCATGGCCATGTGATCGACGGCCTGATGACGGCCACCTACCTGGGCCGTTCCCCCGAGGGCCGGGGCCAGTTCCAGGTGATGATCAAGGACATCACCGATCGCAAGCAGGAGGAACAGCGCCTGATGAAGCTGAACGCCGATCTGGACCGCCGCGTGAAGGCGCGCACCCAGCAGCTGCTCGAGGCCCTGGAGGACCTGGGGTCCTTCAGCTACACCGTGGCGCACGACCTGCGCTCCCCGCTGAAGAACATCAAGGCCCTGAGCGAGCACCTGAAGGACATGGACCCCACGCCCGACCAGGCCGACCTGGCCGAGCGCATCCACAAGGGCACCACGCGCCTGATCGAACTGGTGGACGACCTGCTGCGGTTCGCACAGACCAACCCCCGCGAGCTGCGCCGCGAGCAGGTGGACCTGAAGCTGCTGGTACAGGAATGCGTGCAGGAGATGGCGCAACCCGGTCAGGCGGCCCAGGTGGGCCTGCTGATGGAGGGCGCGCACACCGTGGAGGCCGACCGCGCCATGCTGAAGGTGGTGCTCACCAACCTGCTCTCCAACGCCATCAAGTTCACGCGCACGGTGAGCGTGCCGCGGATCGAGGTCGGTCACCGCGACACCGGCACCGACCACGTGATCTGGGTGAAGGACAATGGTGTCGGTTTCGACAGCAGCCGTTCCGACCAGGTGTTCGGCGTGTTCAAGCGCCTGCACCGCAACGACCAGTTCGAGGGCTCCGGCGTAGGGCTGGCCATCGTTCAACGGGTGCTGCACAAGCACGGGGGCAGCTGCTGGGCTGAAAGCCGGCCCGGTGAAGGGGCCACGCTGTTCTTCAAGCTGCCGAAGGGCGATACCGCATCCCAGCAATTGGCCCAGGCTTCCTGAGCGCGACCGGGCGATACGAACGAGGCCGGATGGTGACGTACCATCCGGCCTCGCTCCATTCCGGTGAGCTCAAGGGCGCACCAGGCGCACCACGCTGGTGCCGATGCGCACACCGTAGGCACCGGTGTTGAGGCGCGACACATCCAGCTGCGCGCGGCCTCCGGTGGCGTTCACCCGCGTGGCGAGCACCAAGCGACCGCCGGCATCCACCACCCGCACATCCTGCGCACCGTCGGCCACGCCATCGATGAACACCACGTCCTGCACGGCCGGGTTCGGGGAAAGCAGCAGCGGCGAGGCCGCCACTTCGGTGATGCCCGTGGCGAAGTAGGTTGAGATGCCCTCGGGCAGTGCGCCGTAGTCGAGGCCGGTATGGCTGAGGCTCCCGGCATCCACCGTGATCACGTAGTAGGCCAGCATGGGCAGGCCGGGATGGTCCACCAGCAGCCGGTAGGTGCCGAAGGGCACGTTGGCGAAGGCGTAGTTCCCGGCGGCATCGGTCCAGGTGTAGCTCACCAGCTCACCACCGGGCCAGCTCTCCAGGATGATGCCCTCCCCCGCCCAGGGATCGCCGGGACCGCTGCTGCGCACGATGCCCAGGTCGCCCAGGTAGCCGCTGAGGTAGCCGGTTCCGGCCAGGTCGCCGTAGCCCACCAGCTCGATGTCCGCGACGATGGTGGTGTCGCAGATCGCGCCCAACACATCGGCATAGGTCCAGTAGTAGGTGCTTGCGTGGTAGCTGTTCGCGGTGTTCGGGTAGGCCGTGGTGTCGGGGATGGCGCGCACCAGGTACTGCCCGTTGGGCTGGTTGCTGAAGCTGTACTGGCCTTGCGCGTTCACGGTGGTGGTGGCCACTATGGTGGAGCCACCGGCGTTGAGGCCGTACTCATAAAGCTCCACGGTGCCCGCGGTCACCGGAGCGCCCAGGGTATCGGTGACGGTACCTGCGAAGTCGAGCACGGCGCTGGGGCACACGCTCGTCCAGATCTGGATGTCGCGCACAGCCGAGCCAACCAGTACACCGTTGCGGTACTCCTCGACCTTGTAGGCCAGCACCCAGGCGCCGGCCGTAGCGG
>JBIJCH010000284.1:0-3755 GCA_044344815.1 Flavobacteriales bacterium
CGGGGCTGTTGTAGTCCACCATCACCGTCAGTCGGAACTCACCGCCCGGGGTGGGCACGCCGAGCATCTCGGTGCCGCGCTCCTGGGTCTCGAACCAGATGGGCTCCTTCAGCACGAACCAGTTGCGGTCGGCGTTCTGCTCCTGCAGGCCCACGGCCTCGATGGCGTCCACGAAGGGGCGCGCGCTGCCGTCCATGATGGGCATCTCGGGCCCGCTCACCTGGATGAGGCAGTTGTCCACGCCCAGGGCGTAGAGCGCGGCGAGCACGTGCTCGGTGGTGTTCACGCGCACATCGCCCCTGCCCAGGGTGGTGCCGCGCTCGGTGCTCACCACCAGGTCGGCATCGGCGTCGATGATGGGCCCGCCCTCCAGGTCGGTGCGCTGGAACTTGTAGCCGTGGCCTTCAGGGGCCGGGCGCAGGGTGAGGGTGACGGGAACGCCCGTGTGGAGGCCTACGCCCTTGAGCGTGGCGCTGTCCCTGAGGGTGTGCTGCTTGTCCGGGTTCATGACTTCTGGCGAAGCGCCGCGAGCTCCTTCTCGAGCGCCTCGATGCGTTGTTTGAGGTCGGGCAGCTGGCGGTACACCACGTAGCTGCGTTTGAACTCGCCGATGGCGAAGGCGGGGCTGCCCTGCACGATCGCATCAGCGGGGATGTTGGAACCGATGCCGCTCTGCGCGGCGATCTTGGCGCGGTCGCCCACGGTGAGGTGGCCGGCGATGCCCACCTGCCCGCCGATCATGGCGTGGGCGCCGATGCGGCTGCTGCCGGCGATGCCGGTCTGCGACACCACCACGGTGTGCGCGCCCACCTCGGCGTTGTGCCCCACCTGGATGAGGTTGTCGAGCTTGGCGCCGCGGCGGATGATGGTGCTGCCCAGGGTGGCGCGGTCGATGGTGCAGTTGGCGCCGATCTCCACGTCGTCCTCCAGGATCACGTTGCCGATCTGGGGGATCTTCTCCTGCTCGCCGCGCTCGTTGATGGTGAAGCCGAAGCCGTCGGCGCCGATCACGGTGCCGCTGTGGATGATGCAGTTGGCGCCGATCACGCTGCGGCCGTAGATGGCCACGTTGGCGTGGATGCGCGTGCCCGCGCCGATGGTGACGTTGTCGCCGATGGTGCAGTTGGGCAGGATCTTCACCCGGTCGCCGATCACCACGCCGTCGCCGATGTGGGTGAAGGTGCCGATGTACACGTCCCTGCCGATGACGGCCTTGGGGCTGATGTAGCTGGGCTGCTCGTACCCGCGCTTCTCGTACTGGTGCGCGTCGTGCATCTGCAGCAGCTTCGAGAAGGCCGCGCGCGGGTCGGCCACGCGGATGAGCGTGAGGCTCTTGGGGATGGGGCGCGTTGGCTGGAAGGCCTTGTCCACCAGCACCACGCTGGCGGCGGTGGTGTACAGGTGCTCGGTGTACTTGGGGTTGGAGAGGAAGCCCAGCATGCCCAGCTTGCCCTCCTCGATCTTGCACACGTCGAACACGAGCACCTGGGCGTTGCCGTCCACCTCCCCCTGGAGGAACTCGGCGATCTGTCCGGCGGAGAACTGCATGCTGGCTGTGACCCGCCGCGGGCGGGCCCGCGAAGATAGCCACCCCGGGGCGAAGGCGCCGAGCCGCGCTGTGGCGCGCCCTACCGGGCGATGGGCACCACCACCCGCACGTCGTCCCAGCTCAGGGTGAGCGCGAGGGGCTCGGGCCGGAAGGCGATGGTGAAGAGCTCCACCGGGGCGTCCAGGCGCTCCACGGGCACCATCACGCGCAGCGCATCGTGCTCCGCCAGGCGGCTGGGCTGGCTGTTCCAATCCACGCCCCAGGAGTACATCTTCTTGTTGAAGATCACGGTCCACTCATCGGCCCCGGGGATGGTCCAAAGGGTGTAGGTGCCCGCGGGCAGGGTGCCGTCGCCCATGCGCAGGGGTTGGTCGGTGCTGAAGGAGGTGGCCTCGTTGGCCCCCGTGCGCCACACCTTGTCGTAGGGCACCAGCGCGCCGAAGATCACGCGGCCCTTCTTGCCCGGACGGTTGTAGAAGACCTCCATGCGCAGACCGTCCTGCTGGTACACCACGGTGTCCTCCGGACTGGCCTTCTTGGTGTTGTACTGCAGGAACTTGAAGCCGATGAAGGCCAGGATAAGCAGGCTGCCCACGGAGATGAGCGACCACTTGAGGAACTTCTTCATGGAGCGGAGGTGTGTTGGTGCCGGCGAAGGTAGAGTTCGTGCATCGTGCATCGTTGTTGGTTGTCCGTGCACCGTTGTCCGTGCATCGTGCCCGCACGTTCCCGACGAATGACGAACAACGAACAACGAACATCGAACAACTACCCCCGGAACACCGTGGTGCTGTTCGCCTGCGCGGTGGGCGTCACCACCAGGTCGTTCACGCACACGTGCGGTGGCAGGGTGGTCACGTAGTGCACCAGCTCGGCGATGTCCTCGGGGCGCAGGGGTTGAAGGCCTTGGTACACCTGCTTCGCGCGGGCCTCGTCGCCGTGGAAGCGCACCACGCTGAACTCGGTCTCGGCCATGCCGGGCGCGATCTGCGAGACCTTGATGCCGTAAGGGAGGAGGTCCTGGCGGAAGGCCTTGGTGAGCGCGTCCACAGCGTGCTTGCTGGCGCAGTACACGTTGCCCTTGGGGTATACCTCCTTGCCGGCGGTGCTGCCGATGTTGATGATGTGGCCGGCCCTGCGGGCGATCATGCCGGGGATCACGGCGCGCGTCACGTACAGCAGCCCCTTCACGTTGGTGTCGAGCATCCGCTCCCAATCGTCGAGGTTGCCCTCCTGGATGGGGTCGAGCCCTGCGGCCAGGCCGGCGTTGTTCACCAGCACGTCGATGCGGTTCCATGCTTCGGGGAGCGAGGCGATGGCGTGCACCACGGCATCGTGGTCGCGCACGTCGAAGTGCAGGGCGTGCACGCGGTCGTGGGCATCGATGGTGCCGTACAGGCCTTCGAGCTCCTGGCGCAGGGCCTCGAGGCGCTCCTTGCGGCGGCCGGTGATGATCACGCGGTGGCCCTCGGAAGCGAAGCGGCGGGCCGTGGCTTCGCCAAAACCGGAGGTGGCGCCGGTGATGAGGATGGTCTTGGACATGCGTTCTTCGTCGAAGCCGGGGTGAAGGGGCGGCGCGAAGATCGGTGGTGAGGCCCGCACGACCTACCGGACCGGCACTGCGTTCAGCGAAGCCGCAAGCTGCGCTGGGAGGGAATGGCGAGGTAGAACGGAAGCGACACCCCGGTCATGATCAGCCCGGCGGCCAGCGCGTCCTGGTAGGTTTCGGTGTTGAAATCATGCCAGTTCCCTTGGTAGCCGTACGAGACCGCAGGGGCGATCACCAGCGCAAGCGTCAACCCGGCGAGCATCACATACGATGCCGCCTCATGGCCCCATCGGGCCTTCGTAAGCAGGCTCACATCCCCCACGGGTATGGTGATGGGGGAAAGGGCATACCCGAGCGGATGCTGGATGACCTGGACCACGCTATCGCGCCACAGGCAGGTCAGTTCCTTCTGCTTGTACAGTAGATGAAGGTTCTGATCATCCAGCCCGATCACCCGGCCGGTCATCAATGCGTTGCAATCATGCCACTCCACATCGTGAGGAGCATCGTAGACCACCTGTACCTGCTTGTCTGAACGGAGCATGAAGGGCTTGCCTGTCCGGTCGTCGATCAGGGTGAACCGCAACGGTCGGGTTCGCTGCGCCAGGAGGGGCAGCATGATGGTCGCGGCCAATATGAGCGCAAGGGTGCGCATGG
>JBIJCH010000202.1:0-4885 GCA_044344815.1 Flavobacteriales bacterium
GAAGATCAAGGAGAGCCACCGCACCGGGGCCGAGAAGAACGGCGCCTACTTCCCGCTCGACCGCTACACCGCCTACCAGACGCGCACCCAGAGCTCCCTCAACAGCCGCCGGAAGGGCCAGGTGGTGAACGACATCCGCCGCCCGCAGACCCTCTTCTACAACAAGGTGCCCTACGGCAACTTCGACATCGTGCTGCACGCCGAGATCACCGAGCCCCCGGTGCAGTACACCTACAACCTCACCCTCACCTGCCAGCTGCCCGAGGCCTTCGCCGACAACAAGAAGGAGGTGAAGGAGATCATCAAGCACGTGTGGATCAACGACAAGGGCGATGCCAAGGTGATCGCGCTGCCCTAGGCCCCGCCGCCCGCTACCTTGCGGCCGGCCATGCCGCACCTGTGGGACCTCTTCGCGCGCCAGCTCCGGGAACGCCCGGATGCCGTTGCGCTCGATGTGCCGGAAGGCCGCTTCACCTGCGCACAGCTGGGTGGGGCGGCCTTGGCCGTCTCGCGGTCACTGCGGAACAGCGAGGAAGCGTTCGTGGGCCTCTGCGCCGACCGCGACCTGGGCACGTACGCGGGCCTGCTGGGCATCCTGCACGCCGGCAAGGGCTACGTGCCGCTGCCCCCCCACCTCCCCGCCGATCGCCTGCGGCACATGGCCGATGCCGCCGGGCTCCGCACCATCGTGGGCGGCAAGGGCACGGCCGGCCTGCCACCCGACCTGCTGCACGGCCGCACCGTGATCGGGGCCGGCCCTGCGACCTTCACCGATGCCCCCGCCACCGAAGGACCCTACGCGTACATGCTCTTCACCTCGGGCAGCACCGGGGTCCCAAAAGGCGTGCCCATCGGTCATGCGCAGGTGCTCGCCTACGTCGCGCACATGCAGGAGCAGCTCGCCGCCACGCCCGGTGACGGCTTCACGCAGCTGTTCGAGCTCTCGTTCGACCTGAGCGTGCACGACCTCTTCGTGTGCTGGGCCTCGGGCGGCACCCTGCTGGTGCCCGGCCGCGAACAGCTGATGGCCCCCGCGCGGTACGTGCAGGAGAAGCAGGCCCGGCATTGGTTCAGCACGCCCAGCACGGCGCTGCTGCTCGAACGCCTCCGCCTGCTGAAGCCCGGGGCCTTCCCCACCCTGCACACGGCGTGCTTCTGCGGCGAGCCCCTGCCCCTGCGCCTGGCGGAGGCCTTCCAGGGCGCGACACCAAACGCGCGGCTGTTCAACCTCTACGGTCCCACCGAGACCACGATCGCCATCATGGGGTACCGGCTGCCGCGCGAAGCGCCCAAGGACCGCCGCGGCATCGTGAGCATCGGACGGCCGTTCCCCGCGGCCAACGCACGCGTGACCGACGAAGGTGAACTGCTCATCGGCGGCCCGCAGCTGGCCGAAGGCTACTGGCGCGATGCCGAACGCACCGCAACGAGCTTCATCACCGATACCGATGGCGTGCCCCGGTACCGCACCGGCGACCGGGTGGAACACGATGCCGACGGTGACCTGTACTTCGTGGAACGGCTGGACGACCAGGTGAAGGTGCGCGGCCATCGCGTGGAGCTGCAGGAGGTGGCCCATGTGCTGCGCGAAGCCTCGGGGGCGGCCTTCGTGGAGGTGCTGCCCCACCCCGTAAGCGAAGGCATGGCCCTGGGGTTGCACGCCTTCCTGCCGCTGGACCAGGAGGCTGCGGCCGCCCGGCTGCGCGACGCCTGCGCGCGGGCGCTGCCCGAGGCCGTGCGGCCCGCCCTCCACTTCATCGAGGCACTGCCGCTGAACGCGAGCGGCAAGGCCGACCGGGCCGCGCTCAGGGCCCTGCTCGGCTCCTGAGGCAGCGGTACCTTCGCACCATGCACCACGAGGAAGCGTTGCAGCGCCTGCGCGCGCTGCTGGCCCCGCGGCTGGCCGGGCTCGGCCTCACGCAACGCGACGTGAAGGACGACATGAGCCTCACCCAGAGCGGGGTGCTCGACTCCTTCGCCATGATGGAACTGCTGGCCCAGGCCGAGGAGGCCTTCGGTAAGCAGCTCGACCTCGATGGCATGGAGGTGCAGGCCTTCACCACGCTCAACGGGCTGGCAACGGCGTTCATCAACGCCCGCGGCGCATGACCATCGAGCTGCTCACCACCGGGGCTTCCCCCGAAAGGCTGACCGCCCTGGAGGCCGCCTTCACGGAGCTGCATGCCGGCATGCGCGCCCAGGGGCTCCGGCACCCGCTGCCGGCCGATGGTGCGGCCCGGTGGCTGAAGGCGCAGCTGCCCATGCTCGGCAAGCTGTGCTGCGTGGCCTGCGCCTGGGAGGGCGACGTCCTGCTGGGCTTCTGCGCCGGCATGGTGCGGGTGGGTCCCGCCCACCTCGGCTCGCCGCGCACCGGCGCCATCACCCACATCCACGTGGCACCGGCCGCACGAGGCAGGGGTTTGGGACGCGCGCTGTTCGAGGCATCCGCCGCGTGGTTCCGGGAGAAGGACCTGCAGGCCATCGAACTGGAGGTGCTCCCCGGCAACGCCGAGGGACGCGCCTTCTGGGATGCGCTCGGGTTCGGCGTCCACCATGTGGTGATGCACCGTTCCCTGGATTGACGGGGGTCACCCGGCACTTCGGGCATGGCCGCTTACTTTGAAGGCGTGAACCGTTCCCTACCCGTCCTCCTCGTCCTGGTCTCCATCGGATGCGGCAGGAAGCACGAGACCATCACCCCCACGGTGGGGCCGATCACCGAGAGCGTCTATGCCAGCGGCATCGTGAAGGCCGCCGGCCAGTACCAGGTGTACCCCACGGTCACCGGCACCGTGATGGCGTTGCTGGTGAAGGAGGGCGACACCATCTCCGCAGGCACGCCGCTGGTGCGCATCGATGACAGGACCGCCGGTGCCGGCGCACGCATCAGCACGGCCCAGGTGCGCTTGCTGGAGCAGAACGCCTCGGACAACGGCCCCGTGCTATCCCAGCTGCGCGAGGCCGTGGACCAGGCGCGTGACCGCTACACCGTGGACAGCACGAACCACGCGCGGCAGAAGGCCCTGTGGGCCCAGCAGATCGGCAGCAGGAACGAGCTCGACCAGCGCGAACTGGCCTACACCACCAGCCGGGCAGGCTACACCCGCGCCGTGAAGGCGCTGCAGGAAACGCGCGACCGCCTGCGTACCGAACGGGAGGTGGCCCGCAACAAGGCCCTCATCAGCACGGCCGGCAGCGACGACCGCACGCCCCGCAGCCTGATCGACGGCGTGGTGTACGACCTGATGGTGGAGCCGGGCGAGCTGGCCACGCCGCAGAAGCCGCTCGCCGTGGTGGGCAGCGCCACCGACCTCTACCTGGAGCTGGAGGTGGACGAGTACGACATCCGCCTGGTTAAGCCCGGTCAGCAGGCCCTCATCACGCTCGACAGCTATGATCGTAACGCGTTCGAGGCCGAGGTCACCCGCATCATCCCGCTCATGGACCAGCGCTCGCGCACCTTCAAGGTGGAGGCGCGCTTCAAGCAGCCGCCCCCGCAGCTCTACCCCAACCTCACCGCAGAGGCCAACATCGTGCTGCGTATCAAGGAGAACGCGCTCACCATCCCGGCGGCCTACCTGCTTCCCGGCGACCAGGTGCTCGTCGGACCGGAGGAGCGGGTCGCCGTGCGCACCGGGGCCCGCGACCTGGAGAAGGTGGAGATCCTGGACGGCATCACCGCCGACACGGAGCTGTACAAGCCGTGATCCGCATGCGAGGGACCACCGATAGGATGAGCGAACCGGAATGGCTGAAGGGAACGCTGCTCCTCGCCCGATCGACCGCCCCACATCACACCCTTCCACCCTCGCACCCTTCCACCCTTCCACCCCTCCACCCCTCCACCACTCCACCCTTCCACCACTCCACCCCTCCACCCTCGCGATAGCGCATGAAGCTCCTGCTCACCATCGCCCTCACCCTGCTGCGCGCCAAGCTGCGGCAGAGCATCGTGGCGGCGGTGGGCGTGATGTTCAGCATCACCATGTTCGTGGCGCTGCTCGGTTTCATGAACGGGTTGAACGACCTGCTCGACGGGCTGATCCTGAACCGCACCCCGCACGTGCGGTTGTACAACGAGCTGCAGGCTTCACCGAAGCAGCCCATGCAGGTGGCCCAGGGCGACACCACGACGCACCACTTCGTGCGCTCGGTGAAGCCCAAGGACGACCTGCCGCGGCTGCGCAACGCCGAGGCCATCATGCAGGCCATGGAGCGCGACCCCCGGGTGATGGCCGTGTCGCCAAGGCTGGTGGCCCAGGTCTTCTTCAACGTGGGCACGGTGGACCTCAACGGGCAGGTGAACGGCATCGATGTGATGCAGGAGATCCGCTACTACCGCTTCGCCGACTACCTCACCCAGGGCGACCCGCACGACCTGGCCACCGGCAACAACACCATCGTGCTGGGCAAGGGACTGGCCGACATGATGGCGGCGGACATCGGCGAGACGGTGCAGGTGACCACCGCCACCGGTGAGCGCGCCCTGCTGCGCGTTACGGGCATCTTCCAAAGCGGCATCGCCGACTACGACAAGGTGCAGTGCTACGCCAACATCAAGACCGTGCAGAAGCTGCTCGCGAGGCCCGGCAGCTACTACACCGATATCAACCTCAAGCTGCACGACCTGAACATGGCCCCGGCCATGGCGAAGGAGCTCGCCGCGCGCTTCAAGGTGGACGCCGTGGACGTGCAGACCGCCAACGCGCAGTTCGAGACCGGCAGCGACGTTCGCAACATCATCAGCTACGCGGTGGGCGTGGTGCTGCTGATCGTGGCCGGCTTCGGGATCTACAACATCCTGAACATGATGATCTACGAGAAGCTCGACGCCATCGCCATCCTGAAGGCCACCGGCTTCAGCGGCAGCGATGTGCGGCGGATC
>JBIJCH010000206.1:0-4874 GCA_044344815.1 Flavobacteriales bacterium
GTTGTGCGCGCCCACGATGGCCACGGGGATGCCCTGCTTCACCGCGTTGCCGTAGCGGAAGCTGTCGATGAGCTCGGTGCACAGGTCGGCGATGCGGTCGAGCAGCGCGAGCAGTTCCACGCGCTTGGCGAACTCCACGTCCTCCTCGCTGAAGTCGAGCTCGAGCTCGATGAGCGCGGCGAAGTCGATGAGCTGCTGGCGCAGGTCCTCGATCCGCTGGCCGAAGCCGCCGCGCAGCTGGCTCAGCGCCAGGCGGTGCTGGGCCGCGCTCTGGCTGGCGATGAGGTCGGCCACGGCCTCGGCCTGGCTCAGGTCGAGCTTGCGGTTCAGGAAGGCGCGCTGGGTGAACTCGCCGGGCCGTGCCACACGCGCCCCGAAGTGCAGCATGGCCTGCAACAGCCGCTGCTGCACGTAGGGTGAACCGTGCACCGCCACCTCCACCACGTCCTCGCCGGTGTAGCTGTTCGGACCCTTGAACAGGGTGATCACGCCCTCGTCGATCGGGCCCTCGGCATCCTGCAGCTGCGCGAAATGGGCATGGCGCGGGCGCAATTCCTCCAACGCCGGGGCCAGGGCACGGGCGATGTGCACGGAACGCTTGCCGCTGAGGCGCACCAGGGCGATGGCACCGGCCCCGGGCGGTGTGCTGATGGCACAGATGGTGTCGGTGTCGAACATGTCCCGGGGCGCGAAATTGCGGAACTTTCGAGCCGTTGCCGATGAACAGCCACGCGAAACAGGCCTACGACGCGCTCCCATACCCGCAGGTGGTGGTGGTGGGTGGAGGATTCGCGGGCATCGAGCTGATCAAACGGCTCGAGGGGGCGCCCTACAAGGTGCTGCTGCTCGATCGCAACAATCACCACTGCTTCCAGCCGCTGCTGTACCAGGTGGCCACGGCCAGCCTCAGCGCCGACAGCATCGCGCACCCCTTCCGCCGCACCGTGGCCCCCATGCCCAACGTGGCCTTCCGCATGGCCGGCGTCACCGCCGTGAAGACCGCGGAGAAGCGGGTCGTCACCGATCACGGCGAGTTCCCCTACGACATCCTCGTGCTCGCCACCGGAAGCACCACCAACTTCTTCGGCAACGCGCAGCTCGAGCGCGAGTCCATGCAGCTCAAGAGCATCGGCCAGGCGCTCGACATCCGCAGCGATTTCCTCCAGGACTTCGAGGCGGCCCTGTACGCCCAGGACGAGGCCGGACAGCGCCGCTGCCTCAACTTCACCATCGTGGGCGGAGGACCCACCGGGGTGGAGCTGGCCGGCGCCCTCGCCGAGATCCGCCGCACCGTGCTCAAGCGCGAGTACCGCGAGCTCGACAGCGACCGCATGCAGATCTGGCTGGTGGACAGCAACGAACGCGTGCTCAAGAACTTCAGCGAACAGGCCAGCGCCAGCGCGCTTCAGTACCTGCAGGACATGGGTGTGAACGTGAAGTTCGGCGCACGTGTCACCGGCTACGACGGGGATGTGGTCACCTTCCAGGACGGCTCTGTCATGGACAGCAACACGCTGATCTGGGCGGCCGGTGTGAAGGGGGTGACCCTGCCCGGCCTGGAGGCCGCGGAGGTGCCCAAGGCGAACCGCTACAACGTGGACCGCTTCAACCAGGTGCAGGGCCTTCCCGACGTATTCGCGCTCGGTGACGTGGCGCTCATGGCCGAGGGCAAGTGGGAGCGGGGGCATCCGCAGGTGGCCACGGTGGCCATCCAGCAGGGCCGGCTGCTCGCCGACAACCTCATCCGCAGGTCCGAAGGCAGGGCTATGAAGCCGTTCACGTACACCGACAAGGGCAGCATGGCCACCATCGGGCGGTACAAGGCCGTGGTGGACGTGGGCCGCTTGCACTGGGGCGGCTTCCTCGCCTGGCTGCTGTGGATGTTCGTGCACCTGATGGCGCTGGTGGGCTTCCGCAACCGCTTCCAGGTGCTCATGGCCTGGGCGTGGAAGTACCTCAGTTGGAAGAACACCATCAGGCTCATCATCCGGCCGTACGTGCGGCGCAGCGCGCAGGAGGTGGTGGATCGGCCGCTGGGGTGAGCGGTGGAACGCCTCGCCTACCTTCACCCCATGGACCGGCGCCTGTTGATCCTCTGGCTCACCATCTTCGTGGACCTCCTCGGGTTCACGCTCTTCATCCCGGTGGTGCCCTACTTCGCCGAGCGGGTCGGGGCCAGCGAGGATACCGTGATCCTGAGCGCCGCGGTCTTCAGCCTTCTGGTGTTCCTGTGCTCCCCGGTGTGGGGCAGCATGAGCGACCGGTACGGACGGCGCCCGGTGATCATCATCAGCATCATCATCAGCGCGCTCAGCTACATCGTGTTCGCCCATGCCACAAGTGTGGTGCTGCTGTTCGTGTCGCGCATCCTCACCGGCATCGGCTCGGGCAACATCGCCGCGGCGCAGGCCTACGTGAGCGACATCAGCAGGCCCGAGGACAGGGCCAAGCGCATCGGCCTGGTGGTGGGCGCCTCCTTCGGCATGGCCTTCGCCTTCGGTCCGGCCATCGGCGGCTTCATCTACAGCCACTTCGGGCTGCTGGCGCTCGGTTATGCCGCAGCCGGCCTCTGTGCCCTCAACCTCATCGGTGTGCTCACCATCCTGTCCGAGTCGCTGCTGGTGAAGGACCCCACGCGCCCCATCAACTTCAGGCCCATCGCCAGCACCTTCGCCTCGCTCAAGGACACCCGCTTCCGCGACATCTTCCTCATCGGCTTCGTGTACATCACGGCCTTCAGCATGATGAACGTGAGCATGGCCTTCTTCTGGGAGCAGGAGTACGGCCTTACGGTGGACCAGGTGGGCCTGATGTTCTCGCTCGTCGGCATCTGCTCGGCCATCGCCCAAGGCGCCCTGGTGAGCGTGTTCCAGCGGTGGTGGGGCGAGAAGCGCATGATGATCTACGGCTGTGTGCTGGTGGGCCTCGGCCTGGTGGCGATCCCCTTCGTGCCGAAGGTGTGGTTCGTGTTCTTCAGCCTCGTTCCCATCATCATGCTCTCGATCGGCAACGCCTGCCTGAACCCCAGCCTGGTGTCGATCCTTAGCCGGCAGGCCCGCCACGATGAGCTCGGCGAGGTGATGGGGCAGAACATGGGCTTCGGCTCGCTGGCCCGCATCGTGGGTCCGGCCATGGCGGCCCCGTTGTACAAGCTGTGCCACGGCCTGCCCTACTTCGTGGGAGGGGCCATCATGCTGGGAACCCTGTACCTGGTGTACGACTACCTCCGCACGGGCTACAAGCCCCTGGAGGTCAAGGGTGAAGCGCGGCACTGAGGGGGGCGTTCCCCCGGATCGTCCGTGCGGTTAGTTTTGCGGCCGCTTCCCGGGCCAAAGGCATCGGCGCAGCGACCAACGAACCACGGACAACGACCGCACCATGAGCGTACTCGTCAACAAGAACAGCAAGGTCCTCGTGCAGGGCTTCACCGGCAGCGAAGGCACCTTCCACGCCACCCAGATGATCGAGTACGGCACCAACGTGGTGGGCGGTGTCACCCCCGGCAAGGGCGGCCAGAAGCACCTGGACAAGCCCGTGTTCGAGACCGTGAGCGATGCGGTGAAGGCCACCGGCGCCGACGTCAGCATCATCTTCGTGCCCCCCGCCTTCGCCGCCGACGCCATCATGGAGGCGGCCGAGGCCGGCATCAAGGTGATCGTGTGCATCACCGAGGGCATCCCGGTGAAGGACATGGTGATGGCCCGCGAGTACATCCGCGGCAAGGGCTGCACCCTCATCGGACCCAACTGCCCCGGGGTGATCACCGCCGGTGAATGCAAGGTCGGCATCATGCCCGGCTTCGTGTTCAAGAAGGGCAAGGTGGGCATCGTGAGCAAGAGCGGCACCCTCACCTACGAGGCCGCCGACCAGGTGGTGAAGGCCGGCATGGGCATCACCACTGCCATCGGCATCGGTGGCGACCCCATCATCGGCACCACCACGCTCGAGGCCATCCAGCTCTTCGCCAACGACCCCGAGACCGAGGCCATCGTGATGATCGGCGAGATCGGCGGTGACCTGGAGATCCGCGCCGCCCGCTGGATCAAGGACAACTGCAAGCCGGCGAGACCGCCCCCAAGGGCCGCACCATGGGACATGCGGGCGCCATCGTCTCCGGTGCCGATGAGAGCGCGGCCGCCAAGAAGGCCGTGATGCGCGAGTGCGGGATCCACGTGGTGGAAAGCCCCGCCACCATCGGCGCGAAGGTGAAGGAGGTGCTGGGGTGAAAATGCCTGCGACCCTTTCAGGGTCGAACGCGCTGGAATTTCTGGTCGAGATGTCTGCGACCCTTTCAGGGTCGATCATGCGCTGGAATTCCCGGTCGAGATGCGTGCGACCCTTTCAGGGTCGATCATTCAATGGAATTCCTGGTCGAGATGCGTGCGACCCCTCCGGGATGAGCGGGTCCACCACCAGCGCAGAGTTCAAGGCGGTGCTGGGTTGAGCGCCAGTGACCCTTGGTGCAAGTGCACTGCTGGGCGTTGCTCGTAGGGACGCCTATGCGCCATACGGGGGCTGTTGCCTTCCGCCTTCATTGGCCGACCGATGGCCCAGGCCAAGGCCCGACCCTGAAAGGGTCGCATGCGGTTGCAGTTGTTCAGTTCTTCCGTCCGACCCTGAAAGGGTCGCAGGGCTATCCCAGGTATTTCGGGTCGAATTCCACCCCCTCTTCCTTCAGCAGCTGTTCAACCTCTTCGCCATAGCTCTTCCGACGGTGGTGCTCCTCCTGGCCTTCGATGTACGCCCGCACGATCTCGCGCTGGCGCCAGCCTACCGTGAAGGCGGCATAGCCTTCCTGCCAGGCGAATGGGCGGATGCCTTTCTCCTCCCGGATCCATGCGGTCGAGGCTTTCTTCAGTTCCCGCACCACATCG
>JBIJCH010000008.1:0-17003 GCA_044344815.1 Flavobacteriales bacterium
CCTGCGCCCGCACCGTATTGTTGGCGCTGGTGATGTCCGGCAGGTGGCGGCGGCGGCCCATCAGGGTCTTGATGTAGCCATGGGTGCGGCAGAAGCCGATCATCTCGTCCATGTAATTGCGGACCCCGGGGAACTGCGCGAAGTAGTCGTCGATGATCTGCTTGGCCTCCGCCCGCGGGATCCCCAGGTTCTGGCTGAGGCCAAAGGCCCCCTGCCCGTAGGCGATGCCGAAGTTCACGGCCTTGGCGCGGCTGCGTTGCTCGCGCGTCACGTCCGCGATGTCCACGTTGAACACCTTGGCGGCCGTGGCCGCGTGGATGTCCAGCCCGTGCCGGAAGGCCTCCTGCATGTTGCGGTCGCCGCTCATGTGGGCGATGATGCGCAGCTCGATCTGGCTGTAGTCCGCACTGAGAAGCTGGTATTCCGCGCTGCGCGGCACGAAGGCCTTGCGGATCTCGCGGCCCTTCTCGGTGCGGATCGGGATGTTCTGCAGGTTGGGGTCGTTGCTGGCCAAGCGCCCGGTGGCGGCCACCGTTTGCAGGTAGCTGGTGTGCACGCGGTGCGTGACGGGGTCAGCCGCTTCGGGCAGGGTGTCCACGTAGGTGCCCTTCAGCTTGCGCAGGCTGCGGTAGTCCAGGATCAGCGGGATGGCAGGGTGCGCGTTGCTCAGCTCCTGCAGGATGTCCTCGCTGGTCTGGTACTGCCCGGTCTTGGCGGTCTTTTTGATCTTGCCCTCGCCAAGCTTCAAGGTCTCGAAGAGCACATCGCCCAGTTGCTTGGGGCTGTCAATATTGAATGGCACTCCGCAGGCCTGGTGGATGGCGTCCTGCAGCCGCACCAGCTCAGTGCCCAGCTCTTCGCTGAACTGTTTCAGGGCGGGGATGTCGATGCGGATGCCCTCGGTCTCCATGTCGGCGAGCACGTGCACCAGCGGCATCTCCACGTCATTGAACAGCCCGGTCACTTCATCCTCGGCGAGCAAAGGCTCCAGCTTTTCGGCCAACTGCCAGGTGATGTCCGCGTCCTCTGCGGCGTATTCCTTCACCTGCTCCACCTCCACGTCGCGCATGCTCTTCTGCACCTTGCCGCGGGCTTTCTCACCGATCAGCGTGGTGATGCTCACCGGCCGGTAACCGAGGTAGGTCTCGCTGAGGAAGTCCATGCCGTGCTTCTGCAGGTCGGGCTTCAGCAGGAAGTGCGCGACCATGGTGTCGAAGAGCGGCCCCTTCACCTCCACCCCATAGCGGGCCAGCACCCGGATGTCGTACTTGGCGTTCTGCGCCACTTTGCCGATGGATCCGTTCTCCAGGATGGGCTTGAAGATGTCCACGATGCGCTGGGCCTCGGCGCGGTCCTCCGGAACCGGTACGTAGTGGCCTTCGTGCGGTTTCCAGCTGAAGGCGAGGCCCACCAGTTCGGCCACGCGCTCGTCGGTGCTGGTGGTCTCCGTATCGAAGCAGAAGCGTGGCTGCTTCTTCAGCTGCGCGGCCAGCATGTACAGGTCTTCGTTGGTGCGCGCCAGGAAGTAGCGGTGCGGCACCGTGTCGATCGTGGCCAGCTCGGTGAGCGCCACATGGCCCTCCTCATCCAGGCTGGTGCCGAAGAGGTCCACCTGACCGGTGTTGACCGCAGCCGCTTTCCCGCGCCGGGCGGCCTTGGGCTCTTCCGCCGCGCCGTTGGCTTCGCCGCCCAGCACCCGGTTGGCCAGGCTCTTGAACTCCAGCTCGCTGAACACCTCCAGCACCTTGTCCTTGTCAGGCGGATCCAGGTGGAGCGCGTCGTGATCCAGCTCCACGGGTGCGTCGATGAGGATGGTCGCCAGCTTCTTGCTCAGGCGGCCCTGCTCAGCGAAGGCGATCACGTTCTCATGCTGCTTACCCTTGAGCTTGTCGGCGTTCTCGATCACGCCCTCCAGGCTGCCGAACTGCTGCACGAGCTTGATGGCGGTCTTCTCGCCGATGCCCGGGATGCCGGGGATGTTGTCCACCGCATCGCCCATGAGGCCGAGGATGTCCTTCACCTGGTCGGTGGTCTGTAAGCCCCAGCGTTCGCAGATCTCCTTGGGCCCGAGCTTCTCGGGCGGGTCGCCGCCGCGTCCGGGCTTGTACATGATGATCCTGTCCGTCACCAGCTGCCCGAAGTCCTTGTCCGGGGTCACCATGTAGGTGGTGTAGCCTTCGGCTTCGGCCTTCTTCGCCAGGGTGCCGATCACGTCATCGGCCTCGTAGCCGTCGCTCTCCAGCACGGGGATGCGCAACGCCTCGATGATGCGGCGGATGTAGGGCACGTTGCTGCGGATGTCATCGGGCATCTCCTCGCGGTTGGCCTTGTAGTCCAGCAGGGTCTCGTGCCGCTCGGTGGGCGCGGCGGTGTCGAACACCACGGCGATGTGGGTGGGCTGCTCACGCTTGATGAGGTCGAGCAGGGTGGTGGTGAAGCCGAAGGCCGCGCTGGTGTTGAAGCCCTTGCTGTTCACCCGGGGTGCGCGGATGAAGCTGAAGTAGGCCCGGTAGATCAGCGCGTAGGCGTCGAGCAGGAAGAGGCGCTTGTCCGCTGGAGCTTCGGTGTGGGCGGACTTGTCGTCTAGTCGTGACATGGGGGAAAGGTAGCGCGCCGCTGCCTCAGCCGCGGGTGGTCTCATCGGCCGTCAGCGAGCTCACGCCAAGGCCGCGCCAGCTGCCCGGCCGGCCGCATCGTCGAAGCGGTGTTGCCTGGATTCTCTTGCACAGGAGCATGAGGTCGAACCACCGGCGCTCAGTGTGCTGTCGCTGGAACGACCCAGCATCGGACCCGAGGCAAATGGGTGTGATGTCCTGCGGAACACGTGTGTGACTTGTTCGGGCCTCAAAGGGCTACCTTCGATGGTATGGTCATGCGATCCTCATTCCTTTCCGCATCGGTGTGGTCGATGCCGCTCATCATCCTGGCGTTCCTGCCTTGCGGGACGAATGCGCAGGTCTCCATCTCGGGCATTTTCCTGAATACGCCTCCTGGTGCCGAGGTGGAGATCAGTTGTTACACGAATACCATTGAATGGGACAAGGTGACATTGGCCAAGGCCGCAGTTGACGCCAATGGTCGCTTCAGTGTTGCCTTTCCCTGGGCTGTTGCGGGTCAGGCGGAGCTGCTGGTAGCTGATCAATACACCCGGTTGTTCCTTGGTCCCGGGGATAGTCTCGTACTGACCTGCGACCACGCGCGGTTCGATTCCACGATCCATTATTCCGGTCAAGGTTCATTGGAGAACAACTTCCTCGCGGCAGACATGTGCGCAGGCTATCTGAACATGGCTTACGACGCCACCGCAACGATCGAAGATGCCCGGAGCTTTGCGCTGTTCGTTGATAGCCTGGAACAGTTGAACCGTGCATTGTTCGATCGAGCTGATGACCCCTCCTGGAACGCTTCCTTTCGGCGCTACGTGACCACGGAGCTCGAGTATCGCTTTGTTGATCCGCGCTGGATGTACAGCATTGGCTATGACCAGGAAAGGAATGAGTTCAACCGTAAGGACCTCCCCTCGGGGTACTTCGATTTTCTGCATGGACTGGACCTGGATGACCAGGCGGCCTATGACCACGGCACGTACAATACGGCGCTCGAACGCTTCATGTCAGAGGACCCTGCAGCGAAAGTGAACGTGCCGGACTCGCTCACACCCAACGCCAAGGTCGAGATGTGGGTGCGCGCATCGTACGCCTATCGAAAGGGGCTCTTCAAGGGCAAGGTCCGTGATCACCAGCTCACGGCCTTCGTCAAAGGCCAGCTTGAGGAGCGATCGGACAGCCCTGCCCTGTTGGAATGGCTTGTGAACGACCATGAGGCGACCTGCACCACGCCAGCGTATGTTGCGCTCATCGACCGGTTGCGCACCGATGCGGCCAGACTGATGCCTGGACAGCCTGCGCCGGGCTTCGCACTCGCCGATACGAGCGGGGCGTTGGTAAGCTTGGGCGACCTTAAGGGCAAGGTGGTACTTCTTGACTTTTGGGCCACATGGTGCGCTCCCTGTTTGGTGAGCATGCCCAAGGTGAACGAGCTGGAGGAGCGGTTCAAGGACCGGATGGACCTTGTCTTCGTGAAAGTGAATGTCAACGACGACCGCGAGCGGTGGAAGGACTTCGTGGCGAAGCGATCGCTCACAGGCATGAACCTGTTCGCGGACGAGGAGCGTTCGGCGGAGCTGCGCAAGGCCTACAACTTCGATGGCATTCCCCACTTCGTGTTGATCGGTAAGGACGGCAGGCTCATTGATGCGAACGTCCATCCTGATGATCGCGCCGAAGCCAAGATCCGGGCGGCCATGGCCGATTGACCCATCCGCCGGACCTCGTTGCTCCGGCGGACGGGCCATTGCATTCGTGCTCAGTACCCGAAGATCTCGGGCTTGCCCAGCTCCTTCACCGGACCTAGCTTCTCGAGCGCCTTCATGTCGAGGGCGGCCTTCTTGCCGATCACCAGGTAGCTGTATTTGCGCCCTTTGATCCGCGCGTCGAAGAAGGCCTTCAGGTCGTTCACCGTGATCGAGGGGAGCTTGTCGTAGCTGAGCTTGCGTATATCGTCGGTGCGGCCCAGGCGCTGCACGGCGTCGTAGCTCCAATAGATGCGCTCCTTGGTGATGCGGTCGGTGGCGATGCGCTTGAGGGCCGCGGTGCGCGCTCCGTTGAACTGGTTCTCGTTCACGGGCATGTCGTTCATGAGCACGCTCATGGCGTCGACCGCGTCGGGCAGCTTGTCGGCCTGGGTGCCGATGAAGACCCGCACGTAGTGGGCCTCGTCGCGCTTGCGCGGGGTGCTGAAGCTGGCGCTGGCACCGTAGGCCAGGGCCTTGGCCTCGCGGATCTCCTGGAACACGATGCTCGACAGGCCGCTGCCGAAGTACTCGTTGAAGAGCGCGGCGAGGGGCAGCAGCTCGGCGTTGAACGCCTCGCCCTTGCTCACCCACAGCATCTCGGTCTGCACCATGTCATGGTCCACGAAGTACACGTTGTTGGCCGTGGTCTCCTGCTCGCTGTAGGTGCGCGCCACATCGGGCTCCCGCCAGGGCGTGGCCATGCGGTGCATGCCCTCGAGCAGGAGGCCCACCTCCTCGGCGCTCTTGCGTCCGTAGTAGAACACCTTGTGCCGGTGCTCCATCAGCCGGTGGATGCGGCCAACGAGGTCCTCGGCTTTCACCTGCTGGAGGTCGGCCATCGGCACCACATCGTTGAACGGTGACCGCGCCCCGTAGCGCGCGTAGTTGAACAGGGCCGCCTGCAGGATGATGTTCTTCTCCTTGGTGGCGTTCTCGCGCTCCTTGGCCACGTCGTTCACCAGGCCCTGCAGGGCCTGCTCATCGGGCCGTGCAGTGGCGAGCAGCTCCTCCAGCAGGGCGATGCCGCGGGGCAGGTTCTTCTCCAGGCCGGTGAGGGTCACCACCACCCGGTCCTCGCCGGTGCTCACCGACACCTCCAGGCCCAGCTTGAAGAGCTCCTTGCGGAAGTCCTTGGGGCCCATCCGCGCGGTGCCCAGGTAGGGCAGGTAGTCCACCGCCAGCTCCAGCAGCCGGTCGTTGTTGGTGCCCATGTCCACGATGTAGTTCAGCGAGAACAGGTCGTTGGTGGGGTTCTTCACGGTGCTCAGCTCCAGGCCGGTCTTGAGCTGCTTCGTGGTGATGGCCTTCTGGTAGTCGATGAACTCGGGGGCGAGGGTGGCGCTGGGCACCTTCTCCCAGTTCCTCCGCCACTCGCTCATGCCCTCACGCTTGATGTCGATGGCGGTGATCTTCGGCTTGGTCACCTTGAAGGCGTCCTTGTTCTCGCCGGTGCGCTTGTAAACGCACACGTAGTTGTCGCCGAAGGTGCGGGTGGCGTAGTCCATCACCTGTTGCCTGGTGATCGCCCCCATGCGGTCGAGGCGCTCCACCTCGTCCTTCCACGGGCGCCGCAGGATGAAGGCATCGGTCATGGCACCGACGCGGGCGCCGTTGTTGTCGTTCCAGGCCTTCAGGCGGCGCTGCTTCATGTCGTTCACCACGGCCTCGATCAGCCAGTCGTCGAACAGGCCCTTCTTCAGCTTGTCCATCTCGGCCAGCAGCAGGGTGCGCACCTCCTCCAGGGTCTGCCCCTCGCGCGGCTCACCGCTCAGGGTGAAGGAGCCGTGATCGGCCATGGTGTACCCGCCTGCATCGGCCCCCAGCACCTTCTGGTCCTGCAGCAGGTCCAGGTCGAGCAGGCCCGCCTGGCCGTTGCTCATCAGCCCCCCGATCAGGTCGATCATCAGGTCGTCGGGCGTGCTGGACCCGCCGGTGCGCCAGCCCAGGTCGACCCACTCGCTGCTGGGACCGAACACCTCCACCACCTCGGGGCTGGTGATCGGGTCCTCGGGCTTGAAGCCGAACGGGGGCACGGGCTTGCTCTTCCACCCGCCGAAGTACTTGTCCACCAGCGCCACCGTGCGGTCGAAGTCGATGTCGCCGGCCAGCACCACGGCCATGTTGTTGGGCACGTACCAGCTGTCGAAGTACTGGTGGATCTTCACCATGCTGGGGTTCTTCAGGTGCTCACCGGTGCCGATGGTGGTCTGTGTGCCGTAGGGGTGGTTCTTGAAGAGGGTCTTGTTCATGGCCTGCCAGGCGTTGCGCCCGTCGTTGTCCTGGCCCCGGTTGAACTCCTCGTACACGGTCTCCAGCTCGGTGTGGAAGAGTCGCAGCACCAGCTCGTGCATGCGCTCGCTCTCGATCATCATCCATTTCTCCAGTTCGTCGCTGGGGATGTCGTTCACGTACACGGTGCGCTCGTTGCTGGTGTAGGCGTTCGTGCCGCGGGCGCCGATGCTCTTCACCATCTTGTCGTATTCGTTGGGCACGGCCAGGGCGGCGGCCAGCTGGCTCAGGCTGTCGATGCGCTCGTAGATGCGGGCGCGCTGCGCCTCGTCGGTCACCCCGCGGCGCTCCTCGTAGGCATCGCTGATCTGCTTCAGCAGCACGCTCTCCTTCGCCCAGTCGCGCGTGCCGATGCGGCTGGTGCCCTTGAAGAGCATGTGCTCCAGGTAGTGCGCCAGGCCCGTGGCGTCGGCGGGGTCGTTCTTGCTGCCGGCCCGCACGGCGATGTTGGTCTGCACCCGCGGTGCGTCGGTGTTGCGGCTCAGCCACACCTGCAGCCCGTTGTCGAGCGTGTAGATGCGCGTACCCGTGGGGTCGCCGGGGACACTGGTGTAGGTGTACGTCTTCTGAGCGGTGGCCATGGGTGCCATCAGCAGAAGGGCCAGCACGGGCAGGGAGATGCGTTGGAGCATGCTTGGGGGATAAAGGGGGCGTGAAGTTAGCCGCCGCCGCATGCATCCATCGGGACTCCTGCGGACGGGGCGTTCGCCGGGTGCCGGAAAAAAAGTGTACATTTGCACCGTCAGTCGGCGGAAAGAGAGGAAAGAGGGGACCGCCCCTCTTTTTTGTTGCCCGCCGCCCTTGCGATGATCACCACCGAACGCCTCACCGAAGCCTTGGAGCGCCGCCTGGCAGACACGCCCCATTTCCTGGTGTTCGCCGAGGTGCGCCCCACCGGCAAGGCCATCGTGGAGGTGGACAACGACAAGGCCGTCACCCTGGCCGACCTCACGGCCATCAACCAGGGCCTGCGCGAGGAGTTCGGCGAGGCCCTGGACGACCTGGAGCTGGAGGTGGGCAGCCCCGGCATGGGCCGCCCCTTCCGGGTGCACCGCCAGTACATCAAGCACACCGGGCGCCTGGTGGAGGTGAAGCTCGCCGATGGCCGCACCCTTCAGGGCCAGCTCGGCGCCGTCACCGACCAAGCCATCCACCTGCGCGTCCAGCACCCCAGCAAGGTGAAGGGCCGCCTTCCCAAGCTCGACGAGGAGGCCACCGCCATCCCGTTCGCCGAGATCAAGTCAACCCAAGCAACCATCAAGTTCTGATCGTGCCATGAGCACCGTGAACCTCATTGAATCCTTCTCCGAGTTCAAGGACCTGAAGAACATCGACCGGGTGACCATGATGGGCATCCTGGAGGACGTGTTCCGCGGCGTCGTGAAGAAGAAATACGGCGAGGAGGCCAACTTCGACATCATCATCAACCCCGACAAGGGCGACCTGGAGATCTGGCTGAACCGCGAGATCGTGGAGGACGGCATGGTGGAGGATGAGGGCAAGCAGATCGAGCTGAGCGAGGCCCGCAAGATCGAGCCCGACTTCGAGGTGGGCGAGGAGGTGAGCCAGGAGGTGAAGATCTTCGACTTCGGCCGCCGCAACATCCTCAGTCTCAAGCAGAACCTGCAGAGCCGCATCCTGGAGCTGGAGAAGGACCACCTGTACAACAAGTACAAGGAGCGCGTGGGCGAGATCATCACCGGCGAGGTGTACCAGATCTGGAAGCGCGAGACGCTGGTGCTCGACGACGAGGGCAACGAGCTGATCCTGCCCAAGGACCAGCAGATCAAGAGCGACTTCTTCAAGAAGGGCGACAACGTTCGCGCGGTGGTGTGGAAGGTGGAGATGCGCAACAACACCCCGGTGGTGATCCTGAGCCGCACGGCCCCCGAGTTCCTGGAGAAGCTGTTCGAGCAGGAGGTGCCCGAGGTGGCCGACGGCCTCATCACCATCAAGCGCATCGTGCGCGAGCCGGGCGAGCGCGCCAAGGTGGCGGTGGAGAGCTACGACGACCGCATCGACCCGGTGGGCGCCTGCGTGGGCATGAAGGGCAGCCGCATCCACGGCATCGTGCGCGAGCTGCGCAACGAGAACATCGACGTGATCAACTACACCGGCAACGACCAGTTGCTGATCCAGCGGGCCCTCAGCCCCGCCAAGATCGGCAACATCAAGCTGGACAACGAGCACAAGCGCGCCGAGGTGTACATGAAGCCCGACCAGGTGGCGCTCGCCATCGGCAAGGGCGGCCACAACATCAAGCTGGCCGGCCGCCTCACGGGTTACGAGATCGACGTGTACCGCGAGACCGACGAGGTGACGGACGATGTGGCCCTGGAGGATTTCGCCGACGAGATCGACCAGTGGATCATCGACGAGCTGAAGAACATCGGTTGCGACACCGCGCGCAGCGTGCTGGAGATCGGGCAGGAGGAGCTGGTGAAGCGCACCGACCTGGAGGAGGAGACCGTGGCCGAGGTGCTGCGCATCCTCAAGGCGGAACTGGAGCAATAAGGATACGCACCGGCCTGTGCCGGTGGCGGGGGATGAGGCGGAGGAGGATCATGAAATGAAGAACCAAGGGACCGGGCACGCCCGGGCACTGCATGAGCGAAACGGCGGATAAGGCGGTACGACTGAGCAAGGTGGCACGCGAGTTCAACCTCGGTGTGCACACCGTGGTGGAGTTCCTGGCCGGCAAGGGCCACAAGGTGGACTCCAACCCGAACACGAAGATCGGCGGGGACCTGTACGACCTGCTGAACGCGGAGTTCGGCACGAGCAAGGCCGAGAAGGAGGCCAGCAAGCAGACGGTGCAGCTGCGCCAGGAGCGCGAGAGCATCATGCTGGGCGCGCCCGTGGCCAAGGAGGCCCCGCGCAAGAAGGCCGAGGAGGCGCCCGCCCCCAAGGCCGCCGCACCGGCAGCGCCCGCGCCCCCCGCACCGGCGCCCGCTCCAGTGCCCACGCCTGAACCCGCCCCCGCCCCAGCGCCAGCAGGGGAGGAGGTGATCAAGGCGAAGGTGGAGAAGGCCGCCGGCCCCAAGACCCTGGGCAAGATCGACCTGGATGCGCCCAAGAAGGGCGCCAAGAAGGCCGAAGCGCCGCCCGCCGCCCCCGCGCCCCCCCCCCCGGCCACGGCCCCGGCCCCCGAGGCCCCCGCACCGCCCCCCCCGCCAGCCGCCCCCGCCGAGCCGGAGGTGATCCGCGCCAGGGCCGAGAAGCTCACCGGTCCCAAGACCCTGGGCAAGATCGAACTGCCCGTGGAACGCGAGCGCAAGCCCGCCGAACGCCCAGGCCCCGATGGCGAGCGCGGCCGCCGCAAGCGCATCGTGAAGCCCGGCCCCATCAACATCGACCGGGCCGTGCAGCAGGAGCAGCGCACCACGCCCGGTGGCACCGGCCGCCCCGGCGAGATCGACGAGAACGCCGTGAAACGCAAGGTGAGCGAGACCCTCGCCCGCCTCACCGGTGGCAAGAGCAAGGGCGCCAAGATCCGCCGCGACAAGCGCGACCAGCGCTTCCAACGCTTCGAGGAGGAGCAGGCCGCGCGCGAACTGGCCGGGCGCACCATCAAGGTCACCGAGTTCGTGACCGCCAGCGAGCTCGCCTCCATGATGAACGTGCCCGTCACCGACATCATCAAGGCCTGCTTCGCCCTGGGCATGATGGTGAGCATCAACCAGCGCCTCGATGCCGAGACCCTCTCGGTGATCGCCGACGAGTACGGCTTCAAGGTGGAGTTCGTGGGCGCCGAGGCCAACGAGACCAACCTGGAGGACACCGACGATCCCAAGCGCATGGCCCCCCGCGCGCCCATCGTCACCGTGATGGGCCACGTGGACCACGGCAAGACCTCGCTGCTCGACCACATCCGCAAGACCAACGTGATCGCCGGTGAGGCCGGTGGCATCACCCAGCACATCGGGGCGTACAGCGTTACCCTCGAGAACGGCAAGCGCATCGCCTTCCTCGACACCCCCGGTCACGAGGCCTTCACCGCCATGCGCGCCCGTGGTGCGCAGGTCACCGACATCGCCATCATCGTGATCGCTGCGGACGACAGCGTGATGCCGCAGACGCGCGAGGCGATCAACCATGCGCAGGCCGCCGGCGTGCCCATGGTGTTCGCCTTCAACAAGATCGACAAGCCCGGTGCCAACGCCGACAAGATCCGCGAGCAGCTCTCGCAGATGAACATCCTTGTGGAGGAGTGGGGCGGCAAGTTCCAGACCCAGGAGATCAGCGCCAAGAAGGGCATGGGCATCGACCAGTTGCTGGAGAAGGTGCTGCTCGAGGCCGACATGCTCGACCTGAAGGCCGACCCGGCCAAGCGCGCCACGGGCGTGGTGATCGAAAGTTCCCTGGAGCAGGGACGTGGCTACGTCACCACCCTGCTGGTGGAGGCGGGCACCCTGCGCAAGGGCGATGTGCTGCTCGTGGGCCAGTTCAGCGGCCGCGTGCGCAACATGTTCAACGAGCGCGGCCAGGCCGTGGCCGAGGCGGCGCCCTCCACCCCGGTGTCCATCCTGGGCCTCGATGGTGCCCCCAATGCCGGTGACCATTTCTACGTGATGGAGGACGAGCGCGAGGCCCGCGTGATCGCCACCCGCCGCCAGCAGCTGCAGCGCGAGCAGGGCATGCGCACGCGCAAGCACATCACGCTGGACGAGATCGGCCGCCGCCTCGCCATCGGCGACTTCAAGGAGCTCAACATCATCGTCAAGGGCGACGTGGACGGCTCCGTGGAGGCGCTCACCGATTCGCTGCTGAAGCTGAGCACCGAGAACATCAAGGTCAACGTGATCCACAAGGCCGTGGGACCGATCGCCGAGAGCGACGTGCTGCTGGCCTCCGCCTCCAACGCCATCATCGTGGGCTTCCAGGTGCGCCCCACCGTGGGTGCCCGCAAGCTGGCCGAGACCGAGGAGATCGAGATCCGCCTCTACTCCATCATCTACAACGCCATCGAGGAGCTCAAGCAGGCCATGGAGGGCATGCTCGCCCCCAAGGAGGAGGAGAAGATCATCGGTACCGCCGAGGTGCGCAACACCTTCAAGATCACCAAGGTGGGCACCGTGGCCGGCTGCTACGTGCTCGACGGCAAGATCACCCGCCAGAGCAAGGTGCGCCTGATCCGCGACGGCATCGTGGTGTACACCGGCGACCTCAGCGACCTCAAGCGCTTCAAGGACGACGTGAAGGAGGTGACGCACGGCTACGAGTGCGGCCTCTCGATCAAGAACTTCAACGATATCAAGGTCGGCGACAACGTTGAGGCCTTCGAGATCGTGGAGGTGAAGCGCACCCTGGAAGGGTAACATCGTACAGGCTGCTGAGCCAAGTCGAAGGACAGCCTGTTCTCTACAGCATGCAAGGCCGGGTTCCGACAGGAGCCCGGCCTTCCGTTTTTAGGTACTGTAGGTTCCTCCACCTCATACCTGAGCGAACGATGCGCGCATACAACGTGTTGATGGAGCGGATCGAAAGGGAATGAGGTATTCCTCTACGACCCCTTTGAGGGCCTGATGATCAGGAGCGAGCCCAACGGCGGATGGTTCGTGCAACGCAGAGGGGCGAAGGAGTTCCAGCTCTCCACCCCGTCCACCCTCCTGGATGACGCACTGCGAAGCCTTGAACATGACCACATCAAGACCAAGGAGGCTTACGAGGCGTTCGGCTGATGGCCGCGGGGAGCGACCCTTCGTGTCGAACAGGCTGGTAGCTTGTTCCGCCATGCGTGCTTGCTTATCCCGCATTTGGACCCGTTAGGGCGCAGGCGGATGCAGCTGTGGCCGGGAGAGGCTCGAACCATTTGGAAGGCTGCCGAGCTCCGCGCCTATGCGGTCTTTCACTCAGGCAGCCGCGGCAGCTCGATCTCGTCCGGCACGATGTAGCACCCCGGGAACTCGGCCTTCAGCTCGGCGCGCAGCTTCTCGCCCTCCAGGCGGGTGAGCAGGTCGCCCACGCGCACCTTGAAGTTGGGCGCCTGGTAGCTGAGGTAGGCGGGCACGTCCGGGTGCTTCTGCAGGAACTGCGCGCGCATGGTCTCGGCCAGCTTGCGGTCGGCGTTGAGGAAGACCTGCACCCGGAACCCTTTGAGCACGTGCTCGCGCCTGGCGTAGTCGGCCATCAACGTGGTCACGGCGGGCTCCTCCGTCACCACAACGGTGCCTGGTGAGGCGTCCTGCGCGTTCCCGCGTGCACCCGCGACCACCGGTCTCACCACGCCTTTCGCGGGCACCCCCTCCTGTGCGGCGGTGGCGGTCCACAAGCACAGGACCGATCCCAGAACGATGGTGCGCATCATGCCCATTGCAACGGCCAAAAGTATGCCGGCGGGTCCAAGCGCGTCCGCGGGGACCGCTTCCGTCACGGAACGGTAAAGGCCTTTCGGCTATTTAGACTGGCTCTAAATAAGCGACGGATGGTTGTCACCCCTGTGCAAGACCTTCCGCCGTAAGCCTCGGCCGCTATTTTTGCGGCCGGTCCAACGAACCGTTGGGTTCCCAAAATCGTCCGGAATGCCTGTCCCATCTAGGTTCTCCAAGAGTTTCACCGGGCTTCTTCACGCTTCCCTCGCCGTCGTCCTCTTCCTGTTCGCGACCACTGCGCACGCGCAGAAGGACGACGCGCTCTACGCCCAGGGTGAGAAACTGTTCAAGGGCAACTGTGCCGCGTGCCACAAGCCCGACAAGGACATGACCGGCCCGGCCCTGAAGGGGGCCAGGGAGCGCTGGGAGGGCAAGGGCGACATCTACGCCTGGGTGAAGAACAGCACGGCCTACATCGCCACCGGCAACGCGTACGCCAAGCAGCTGTTCGAGACGTGGAACAAGAGCGTGATGACCTCGCAGGCGCTCACCGACGCCGAGATCGACGCGGTGCTGCACTATGCGGACTTCTACGCTCCCCCCCCGCCTCCTCAGGGCGGCAAGCAGCCGGTGGGCGGTGAGGTTCCTGTGGACGAGCCCAGCACGGCCTGGCAGTGGCTGCTGGTGCTGGGCCTGCTCTTCCTGGTGGTGGTGCTGAGCCTGGGCGGTGTGAAGCACCAGCTGGGCAACGCGGTGCGCGAGGTGGAAGGGAAGGAGCCGCTGCCGGAGACCGGCTTCTGGGGCGGCATCAAGCGCTGGGCCTGGGCCAACAAGGGCTGGGCCTCGGTGTTCGGCCTGCTCATCGTGGTGTTCCTTGTCGTGCAGGCCTGGGATTGGGCCATGAACATCGGCGTGTACGGCGGTGACACGGTGGAGCACTACAAGCCCACGCAGCCCATCAAGTTCAACCACACCATCCACGCCGGCAAGGCCGACAAGGGCAACCTGCAGATCAACTGCGTGTACTGCCACAGCAGCGCCGAGAAGAGCAAGCATGCCGGCATCCCCAGCGCCAACGTGTGCATGAACTGCCACCAGGCCATCGGGGAATCGCAGCGCAACCCCTGGAGCACCGAGGAGATCCAGAAGATCTACAGCTACACCGGCTGGGACGGCAAGGCCTACACCGGCACGCCCAAGGCCATCGAGTGGGTGAAGGTGCACAACCTGCCCGACCACGTGGCCTTCAGCCATGCCACGCACGTGAGCGTGGGCAAGATCGAGTGCCAGAAGTGCCACGGCCCCATCGACGAGCAGATGGACGTGGCCGAGCAATGGGCCCCGCTCACCATGGGCTGGTGCATCCAGTGCCACAACGAGACCGAGGTGCAGATGGCCGGCAACGGCTACTACGATGAGATCCACCGTCGCCTGAAGGAGACCCCGATGGGCAACAAGGAGCTCCAGGAGTACCTCCAGGACGAGAAGATCACCGTGAAGGAGCTTGGCGGCTGGGAATGCGCCAAGTGCCACTACTAAGACCGAACACGCGCCGACGCATGCCGAGCACGAAGCGATACTGGCAGGACCTGTCCCAACTGGACGCCTCCGCCCAACCGGTACCAGGCCGCGACAACGAGTTCAACGCGCCGCTGCCCATCGATGAGATGCTGGCGGACAAGGGGCTCACCGGTGCCACCACCGGCCGCCGCGACTTCCTCAAGTTCCTGGGCTTCTCCCTCAGCGCCGCCACCCTGGCCGCCTGCGAGACCCCGGTGGTGAAGTCCATCCCCTACGTGAACAAGCCCGAGGACATCACCCCGGGCATCGCCAACTGGTACGCCAGCACGTACTACGACGGGGAGGACTTCGCCAGCGTGCTGGTGAAGACGCGTGAGGGCCGCCCCATCCACGTGAAGGGCAACACCCGCTTCGGCATCAACCACCGTCCGGGCAGCGGCAAGGGCGCCGTGAACGCCCGCATCAACAGCAGCGTGCTGCCGCTGTACGACAGCGAGCGCCTGCGCGGTCCCATGACCGGCGTCCAGGCCTCCACCTGGGAGGCGGCCGACAAGGCCATCAGCGCTAAGCTGAACGAGGCCAAGGGCAAGGGCGGCCGCATCGTGGTGCTGAGCAGCACCGTGCTGAGCCCCAGCACCCGCGAGGCGATCAACACGCTGAAGGCCGTCTATGGCGCCACCGCCACCGCCGAGGGTGCCACCACCGGCGGCGCTCGCGTGGACCACGTGCAGGTCGACACCATCAGCATGGCCGGCCTCACCAATGCCAACGCGAAGAGCTTCGGCAAGCGTGTGCTGCCCTCCTACGACCTCACCAAGGCCGATGTGATCGTGAGCTTCGCGGCCGACTTCCTCAGCAGCTGGGGCAGCACCACGGAGCACACCTGGCAGTACGCCACCCGCCGCCGCCCCGAGGACGCCACGGCCGAGAAGCCGATGAGCCGCCACTGGCAGGTGGAGAGCCGCATGAGCATCACCGGCGCCAACGCCGATGAGCGCATCGCCATCAAGCCGAGCCAGGTGCCCCTGGCCGTGGTGGCCCTGCACGACCTGATCGCGAAGAAGGCCGGCGCACCCACGGTGGGCGGCGGTGCCAACGAGGCCGAGCTGGCCAAGGCCGCCGGGGAGCTCTGGGCCGCGCGCGGCAAGAGCGTGGTGCTCTGCGGCGTGAACGACGAGGGCACCCAGACGCTGGTGAACCACATCAACTGGATGCTGGGCAACTACGGCGGCACCATCGACCTGGCGAACCACACCTGGTTCAAGCAGGGCGACGACGCCGCCATGCAGCAGCTGGTGAAGGACATGAACGCCGGTGAGGTGGACGTGCTGATGATCGCCGGGGTGAACCCGGCCTACGGCCTCCCCAACGCCGCCGAGTTCAAGGCCGGCCTGGCCAAGGTGGGCCTCAGCGTGAGCTTCAGCGTCTACGCCGACGAGACCGCCAGCCTGTGCACGTGGACCTGCCCCGACAGCCACTGGCTGGAGAGCTGGAACGACTTCATGCCGAAGGTGGGCCACTACACGCTGGCCCAGCCCACGATCAGCCCGCTCTTCAGCACCCGTCAGTGGCCCGAGAGCCTGCTGCGCTGGAGCGGCGTGACCAGGTCGTACCTCGACCACATCCAGGACGTGTGGCGCGCGGCCTTGAGCAGCCGTACCACCGAGCCCATCGACTTCACCACCGCGTGGAACACCAGCCTGCACGACGGCGTGTACCACGCCTACACCGCCGCGCCCGAGGCGCTGGCCTTCGCCGGTGATGTGGCCGCTGCGGGCGCCGCCGCCAAGAAGGCCCTGGCCGCCAGCGGCACCGAGGTGATCCTGTACACCAAGGAGAGCATCGGCAGCGGCCTGCACGCCAACAACCCCTGGCTGCAGGAGATGCCCGACCCGCTGAGCAAGGCCACGTGGGACAACTACGTGTGCATCGCCCCGGCCGACCTGCTGGCCCTGCTGGGCTGGGAGGCGAACGGCGCCAACATGCGCAAGCTGTACATCGGGGAGCAGAGCCCCGCGCACGAGCTGAAGGTGACCGTGAACGGCACCGAGCTGGTGCTGCCCGCGCTGCCCGCGCCGGGCCAGGCCCCCGGCTCCATCGCCATCGCCCTCGGCTACGGCCGCGGTGCCAACGGTGAGCGTGTGGGCCGTGCCGCCTGCCTGCGCGACGACGACGGCAACCCCATGCCTGTGGGCCGCAACGCCTACCCGCTCGCCCGCTTCGCCGATGGCAGCGTGCGCTACGCCAGCAGCGGCGTGGACGTGGCCCTCACCGGTGCCATGTATCCCCTGGCCCTGGCCCAGACCCAGCTCACGGCCATGGACCGCCACAGCGTGGTGAAGGAGACCACCTTCGCCGTATGGGCCGAGCACAAGCCCAAGGAGACCTACAACCACCAGCACAGCCTCGCCGTGCACAGCGATGTGAACGAGGACGGCAAGGTGAACAACCAGGACAGGGTGCCCACCACCGAGGTGGACCTTTGGGCCGCGCACCCCGTTGAGCAGGTGGGACACCGCTGGGGCATG
>JBIJCH010000208.1:0-4835 GCA_044344815.1 Flavobacteriales bacterium
AAGAGGGTGAAGAAGTCGCGCTCCTGGCCGATGGTGGTGTGGATGTCGGTGGCGTCGATGTTGCTGAACTCGTACACCATGGGATCCGTGATCAGCGTGAAGTCCTTGAAGGCGAACGTGCGCCCGAAGTCGATCTTCTGCTGGCACTGGGGGTCCAGCGGGTCGTGATCGAACTCGGGGGCGCAGATGTCGACACCTTCCGCGGAGAGGGCGATGTCGTAGCTGTCCGTGCCGGAGCACATGGTGAAGAGGTAGCCGCCGCCGGCGATGTAATCGCGGATCTTCCCGGCCACGGCGCCCTTCATGGTGCTCACCTTGGAAAAGCCGAGCTCGGCCGCCTGGGCCTCGCTCTCGCGCACCTGGTCCTGGTACCAGGCCGCGTTGCGGAACTGGCGGTAGAACTTGCCGTATTGCCCGGTGAAATCCTCGTGGTGCAGGTGCAGCCAGTCGTACCGGGGCAGCACGCCGGCGATCACCTCCCGGTCGTAGATGCGCTCATAGGGGATCTCGGCATAGGTCATCACCAGGGCCACGGCATCATCCCAGGGCTGGAAGGATGCGGGGGCGTAAACGGCGATGCGCGGGGCCTTCTCCAGCTTCACCACCTCCATGTTCACCTCCGGGTCGGCGATCTCGGAGAGGATGGCGGCGGCCTGCACATCGGCGATCACGCTGTAGGTGACACCGCGGATCGTGCATTCCTGCTCGATGGCCTGGAAGTGATCGATGAGGAAGCTGCCCCCGCGGTAGTTCAGCAGCCATTCGACGGTCACGTCGCGCTGCAGGGTCCAGTAGGCGATGCCGTAAGCCTTGAGGTGGTCGCGCTGCGTGTTGTCCATGGGGATCAACAGCTTGCCGGCCCAGGCGGGAAGCGCGCACAGCAAGAGCAGCAGCAGGCCTGCCTTCCGCAGGGGATCAGAACGGCGGGGGCTCGTCGGCGTCGTGGTCATCGTTCATCCGGCTGGGCCTGGTGATGGTCCGGAGGCCATCCGATCCCATGCCGGGATCGTTACCGGGGAAGGCGGGCGCGGTCTCCAGGTCAGCGAATTTAGCGAGCTCGGCGATGAAGCGCAGGTTCACGGTGTCCAGGGCGCCGTTCCTGTGCTTGGCTATGATCACCTCGCCGATGCCCGCCGTGGAACCGTAATGGTCCTCGTGGATCTTGTAGTACTCGGGGCGGTACAGGAAGCACACCAGGTCCGCGTCCTGCTCGATGGCACCCGATTCACGCAGGTCGCTCAGCTGCGGGCGCTTGTCACCGCCGCGGGTCTCCACGGCCCGGCTCAACTGGCTCAGCGCGATGATCGGCACGTCGAGCTCCTTGGCGATGCTCTTGATCGAGCGGCTGATCTGGCTGATCTCCTGCTCACGGTTGCCGCCCTTGTTCTCCCCGCCCGCGGTCATCAACTGCAGGTAGTCGATGATGATGAGCTCCACGTTGTGCTGGCTTTTCAGGCGCCTGCACTTGGCGCGCAGCTCGAAGATGTTGAGCGCGGGCGTGTCGTCGATGAAGATGGGTGCGTCGGTGAGCCGCGCGATGTGCTCGTGCAGCAGCTTGAACTCGCGGTCGTCCAGGTCGCCCTTCCGGAGCTTCTCGCTGCTGATGCCCGACTCGCTCGCGATGAGGCGGGTCACCAGCTGGGTGCTGCTCATCTCCAGGCTGAACACGGCCACGGCGCGCCGCTGCTCCACGGCGATGTTGCGCGCCATGCTCAGCACGAAGGCCGTTTTGCCCATGCCGGGACGCGCCGCCACGATGATCATGTCGCTGCGCTGCCAGCCGGCGGTCAGCTTGTCCAGCTTCAGGAAGCCGGTGGGCACGCCGCTCACACCGCCGGTCTTGTTCTTGGCGTTCTCGATCTGCCCGATGGCGTCCTTGATCAGGTCGCTCATCTGCGCATAGTTGCGCTTGAGGTTGCCGCTGGTGATCTGGTACATGTCCTGCTCGGTGCGGTCGAGCAGGTCGAACACGTCGGTGGTCTCGTCGTACGCGTCGCGCACCGTGGTGGCACTGATGCGGATGAGCTCGCGCAGGATGTGCTTCTGGCTGATGATGCGCGCGTGGTACTGCACGTTCGCGCTGCTGGCCACCTTGTTGGTGAGCTGCGCGAGGTAGAACGCCCCGCCCACCACGTCCAGCTCGCCCCGGCGCTTCAGCTCCTGCGTCACGGTGAGCAGGTCGATGGGCTGGTCCTTGCCGAAGAGGTCGTGGATGGCGGCGAAGATGCGCTTGTGCGCCTCCACGTAGAAGCTGTCGGCCTGGAGGATGTCGATCGCCTCGTTCACGGCGTTGCGCTCCAGCAGCATGGCGCCCAGCACCGCCTGTTCCAGGTCGGGGGCCTGCGGGGGCAGCTTGCCGGCCTCCAGGCTGGTGTCGATCAGAGCGGCGGCGCCACGCTTGCGGCGGTCGGCGGTGCGTGGGGAGGAAGCTTCGGCCATGGATGAGGGGCGCGAAAATAGGTCGCTCCACACCCCCGAAAAGTAAGCCCGCCGTGAAGTGGTCACCACGTCGTTAACACCCCGCAGAGCCGCAGGTGTTGATGGATCCTGCAGCCCGCTGCCGGCGTACCTTTGAGGGGATGCGTTGTGAACATCGGGCGCTGATCGTGGCCGGGCTGCTGCTCGCCGCCCCCGCCTGCAGGAAGGACGGGGACGACAGCCCGCCCTCGGTATCGATCACCGCGCCCGGCACGAGCTACGTGCTCGTGATGCCCGATACGCTCACCGTGGTGGCCTCGGTGTCCGATGACGAACGCATCGAACGCGTCACCGTGAGCCTCGTGGATGGGAACGGCCAGCCGGTGGGCGGTCCCGTGACCGTGGAGCCGTCCTCGAACCCGGCCACCGTGAGCGTGGACCTCCCGGTGACGAGCGACCTGGTGGAAAGCGGTGAGCACCTGCTGAAGGTGGTGGCCTCCGACGGCACCGGCCGCGGGCAGGACGAGCAAGTGCTCGAGGTGGTGGCGATCCCGCGGCGCACCCGTGCGGTCCACCTCATCGCCACGCCAGGCTTCAGCCCGGTACAGGTGTTGCGCATCGATAGCACCGGGCAGCTCGAAGCCTCGCCGGTGGCCACCCTGGCCCAGGACATCGCCCCCTCTGCGGTCAGTTCAAAGGGCCGGCGCCTCTACATCGGCGCCGGCGTCGGGGGACAGCTCACCGCCCTCTTCCCCGACAATGGGTCCATCACGGCCCAGGCGTCCGTTCAGAACACCCTGCCCATCCCCTTCCATACCGCGCTCCACGTGGGACCCACGGGAAGGCTGTTCGCCGCCACCAACGAGGGGGAGCTGCGGCGCTACGGGACCGACCTGCAAGGCAGCGGCTACGTGGCCCAGGCCCTCCCCTCGCACCGCATCGTGGGCATCGTGGAGACCGGCCAGGCCGTGCTCACCACCCAGTCGCGGTACATCTCGCCGGCCGGTCACAGCCTCGCCCGGTACAGCACCACATCCGGGGTGCAGCAGGATGCCTGGGTGCTGGACAAGGCCCCCGTGGCGTTCTTCGCCCGCGACCTTGACCACGTGCTGCTGTTCGGCAACCGCAACGGGCAGGGGGTGGTGGAGGACCGAAACATCGACGGTGGTGGGTATTGGGAACCGCGCATCTTCCCGGACCCTGTGCTGGCGGTGGCGATGATCGATGCGAACACCTTCATCGTGTCCACGGGCGGCACACTGCAACGATTCACCTACAACAACGCGGGCGCGCTCACCATCGCCTCGGGGATCATGGCGGAGGTGCTGGCCTACGACGAGGTGAACGGCGTACTGCTGGCGGCCGAAGGCGGTGTGGTGAAGGCGATCGACCCGGGCAACGGGACCGTGCTCGCGACCTACGCCGCGGGCGCCGCGGTGGTCAACATCCTTCCGCTCTACAGCCGATAGGGCATCAGGCCTTCTCCTTGCGGGCCCCGGCCTTGTGCACCACGCCCATGCCGCAGAACTTCTCGATGCGGCGATCGACGAGCTTGCCGGCGTCGGTGCGCAGGAGCTTGTCGAGGTGCTTCTTCACCTCGGCCTTCACGATCCGGCAGGCCTCCTCCACGTTGGCGTGGGCACCACCCACCGGTTCGGGGATGATGCCATCGATGAGCTTGTTCCGCAGCATGTCCTGTGCGGTGAGCTTCAGCGCCTCGGCCGCCTTTTCCTTGAAGTCCCAGCTGCGCCAGAGGATGGACGAGCACGATTCCGGCGAGATCACCGAATACCAGGTGTTCTCGAGCATGAGGACCTTGTCGCCCACGCCGATGCCGAGCGCTCCGCCCGAGGCCCCCTCCCCGATGATCACGCAGATGATGGGGACCCGCAGGCGGCACATCTCCAGGATGTTCCGCGCGATGGCCTCCCCCTGTCCGCGCTCCTCGGCCTCCAGGCCGGGGAAGGCGCCCGGCGTGTCGATGAGCGTGACCACCGGCTTGTTGAACTTCTCGGCGAGCTTCATCAGGCGCAGCGCCTTGCGGTAGCCCTCCGGGTTGGCCATGCCGAAGTTGCGGTACTGGCGCATCTTGGTGTTGATGCCCTTCTGCTGGCCGATGAACATCACGGTGCGCCCATCGAGCTGCCCGAAGCCGCCCACCATGGCCTTGTCATCGCGCACCGTGCGGTCCCCATGCAGCTCGATGAAGCTGCCGCCGGACATCACCTCGATGTACTTCAGCGTGTAGGGCCGGTCGGGATGGCGGCTCACCTGCACACGCTCCCAGGGTGTGAGCCGGGCATAGATGGATTTGCGGGTCTCCTCCAGCTTGTGCTCCAGGTCCTTCAACGTGGCGCCCACATCCACCTGGCCCTGATCGGCCACCTCCTTGAGCTTGTCGATCTGCTCGATGATGT
>JBIJCH010000209.1:0-4833 GCA_044344815.1 Flavobacteriales bacterium
GGAGAACGAGACCGAGCTGATCCCCCTGATCACGGCCGAGGACGAGGAGCAGATGAACGCGGAGAGCACCCCGCCCGAGCTCCCCATCCTGCCCCTGCGCAACACCGTGCTCTTCCCCGGGGTGGTCATCCCCATCACCGTGGGCCGCGACCGCAGCATCCGCCTGATCCAGGAGGTGTACCGCGGCACGCGCACCCTGGGCGTGGTGAGCCAGAAGGACAGCCGCATCGAGGAGCCCAACGCCGACGACCTCAACCGCATCGGCACCATCGCCACCATCATCCGCATGCTGCGCATGCCCGACGGCAGCACCACCGCCATCATCCAGGGCAAGAAGCGCTTCGAGATCATGGAGATGGTGAAGGTGGACCCCTTCTTCACCGCCCGCGTGAAGGAGTTCGCCGAGGTGCGTCCGGCCAAGGACGACAAGGAGTTCGACGCCCTGGTGAGCAGCCTGAAGGACCTCGCCATCCGCATCATCAAGGCCAACCCGAACATCCCCACCGAGGCCGGCTTCGCGATCAAGAACATCGACAGCCCCAGCTTCCTGGTGAACTTCATCAGCAGCAACATGAACGCCGAGGTGGCCGAGAAGCAGCGCATGCTGGAGGTGGCCGACCTGCGCGAGCGTGCCGGCCTGCTGCTGCAGCACCTCACCAAGGAGCTGCAGATGCTGGAGATGAAGAACGAGATCCAGAGCAAGGTGCGCACCGAGGTGGACCGCCAGCAGCGCGAGTACTTCCTGCACCAGCAGATGAAGACCATCCAGGACGAGCTGGGCGGCAACCCCATCGAGCAGGAGATCGAGGAGATGCGCGCGAAGGCCGCGAAGAAGAAGTGGACCACCAAGGTGGCCGAGACCTTCGAGAAGGAGCTGGCCAAGCTGCAGCGCATGAACCCCGCAGGCGCCGAGTTCAGCGTGCAGCACAACTACGTGCAGCTGCTGCTCGAGCTGCCCTGGGGCGAGTACAGCACAGACGACTTCGACCTGAGGAAGGCGCAGAAGATCCTGGACCGCGACCACTTCGGCCTGGAGAAGGTGAAGGAGCGCATCATCGAGCACCTCGCCGTGCTGAAGCTGAAGGGCGACATGAAGGCCCCCATCATCTGCCTCTACGGCCCGCCCGGCGTGGGCAAGACCAGCCTGGGCAAGAGCATCGCCGAGGCGCTCGGCCGCAAGTACGTGCGCATGAGCCTGGGCGGCCTGCACGACGAGGCCGAGGTGCGCGGGCACCGCAAGACCTACATCGGCGCCATGCCGGGCCGCCTCATCCAGAGCCTCAAGAAGGCCGGCACCAGCAACCCGCTCTTCGTGCTCGACGAGATCGACAAGGTGGGCCGCAGCCACCAGGGCGACCCCGCCAGCGCCCTGCTCGAGGTGCTCGACCCCGAGCAGAACAGCCACTTCTACGACAACTACGTGGAGGTGGAGTACGACCTGAGCCGCGTGATGTTCGTGGCCACGGCCAACAGCCTCAGCACCATCCACCCGGCCCTGCGCGACCGCATGGAGATCATCGAGGTGAACGGCTACACGCAGGAGGAGAAGATCGAGATCGCAAACCGCCACCTGCTGCCCAAGCAGTTCAGCGAGAACGGCATCAAGCCCAAGCAGCTCAAGCTCGGCCCCGGCCTGCTGGAGGCGATCATCGACCAGTACACCGACGAGAGCGGGGTGCGCACCCTGGAGAAGCGCATCGCCAAGCTGGTGCGCTACCGCGCCAAGCAGATCGCGTTGAAGGAGAAGCACGGCCTCACCATCACGGTGGACGATCTGCCGCGCATCTACGGACCCAGCCACGCCCGCGACAAGTACCAGGGCAACGACGTGGCCGGCGTGGTCACCGGCCTGGCCTGGACCCCCACCGGCGGCGACATCCTCTTCATCGAGACCAGCATCACCAAGGGCGAGGGCAAGCTCACCCTTACCGGCAACCTGGGCGACGTGATGAAGGAGAGCGCCGTGATCGCGCTGGAGTACCTCAAGGCCCACAGCGACATCATCGGCATCGAGGCCGAGGTGTTCAAGCGCTGGAACGTGCACGTGCACGTGCCCGAGGGTGCCACGCCCAAGGACGGTCCCAGCGCGGGCATCGCCATGCTCACCAGCATCGCCAGCGCCTTCACCCAGCAGAAGGTGCGCAAGTTCACGGCAATGACCGGCGAGATCACCCTGCGCGGCCGCGTGCTCCCCGTGGGCGGCATCAAGGAGAAGATCCTCGCCGCCAAGCGCGCCGGCATCAAGGAGATCGTGCTGAGCAGCGACAACCGCAAGGACATCGAGGACATCGACGCGCGCTACACCAGGGGCATGCGCTTCACCTACGTCACCGAGATGATCGAGGTGGTGAAGCACGCCCTCCTGAAGGAGAAGGTGGAGAACGCGCTGAAGGTGGCGTAAGGCATTCCGCGGACGAACAAGCGAAAGCCCCGGCCATGGCCGGGGCTTCGTTCTTGCGGTCGTGGCCGCTGCGTCAGAAGTTGAACTGGAACTGAAGCCGCAGCAGGTTGCCCGCCTGCTTGTTGTCCTGCTTGATGTGGTCCTCGAAGCGGCGATCGCCGATGTAGTACTCGGCCACCACCTCGAAGTTGCGGTTGGGCTGCCATTCCACCCCGGCCTCGAAGTCGTTCACCGAATAGCTGCGCGCATCCAGCTCGTGCTTCTTGCCGCCCTCATACACCTGGTAACGCGCGAAGGGGAAGAAGATGTGATGCTTCACCTTGAAGCGATAGGTCAACGTCACGAAACCGCCGCTGAGGTCGCGCGTCTCGATGCTGTCGGTCGCTGGGTTGTATTCGGGCCCGCGCCCCACGTTATACTCGGCCAATACGCCGAACGGGCGGGGATACAGGTTGACGGACCCCAGGACACGCTCGTCCCGGTAGTTCCAGTCGTCGGCACCCTTCACCCCGGCGCTGCGCTGGTCCGGGGTCACCACGTAGGTGCCCGTGTAGCCGGCCACCGAGGTCTCCAGGACCTGGTCGCCGAGGGCGAAGGGCCAGGTGACGCGGGCCACCGTGTGCAGCACATCGTTGGCCTCGGGCCTGTTGGCGGTCTGGCCGTTGTACACCCCCAGCGCGAACACGCCGTAGTCGCCGCTGCCCTTCAGTCCATCGTCCACCACCTGCTTGAACCGCTCCCGGATGCGGGCCGGGGCCCAGTAGAGGAAGGCGCCCAGGTCACGCTCGTTGCTGTGCGCGCTGTTGGTGCCGTCAGCGCGGTCCAAAGGCAGGCGGTTCTGGCTGCTCTGCATGTTCTCGAAGCTGTAGGGCACCTTGCTCTGCCCCAACCGTACGCGGAACTCGTTCTTCGCGTCCAGCCCAACGTCCATGTACCAGTCCCGCAACTGCGCCACGTGCTGCGTGGGACCGGCCGAACTGGCGAAGTCGGGCTGCAGGTAGATGAACACCCGCGGGTGCACATAGCCGCTGAAGATGATGCGGGCCCTGCGGATGAAGAAGCCTCCGTTCTCCCCGATGCTGCGGTCGCACTGTTCACACTTGAAGTCCTCGTTGGTCTCCAGCAGTCGGTTGTACCGGACCTGGCCGTAGCCGCGGATGCTGAACGTATCATACCAGGGCTTGCGGGCGGCGGGCTTCGGCCTGGTCGTATCCGCCGGTGCCGCACCGGTCAATTGGGCATGGGCCGGCAACAGGACGAGCGCTGTCGCGAGGAACAATAGGTATCGCAGCATGGACGACCATTAAGGAAGGGCTGCGAAAAAATGAAGCCAAGATTACCACAGCGTTAATGAGCATAACGCTGGCTTAACATTGGACGGGTCCTCCGCATTGACGCTGCGTCCGATCTTCGCGATCGTATGTCCGACCCGCGAACGCTCTCCGTCCACGACCTCACCTATGTGCTGCCCGCCGAACGCATCGCGCAGCATCCGCTGGCGGACCGTGATGCCAGCCGGCTCCTGGTGTACCGCGATGGCCGCATCGCCGACCACGTGTTCCGCGAACTGCCGGGGCTGTTGCCACCCGCCGCGCTGCTGGTGATGAACGACACGCGCGTGGTGAACGCGCGCCTGCACTTCCGCAAGGACACCGGCGCCGAGATCGAGGTCTTCTGCCTGGAGCCCGAGGGCGGCGGACCGGTGGAGGAGGCCTTCCGGCAGGTGGGCGGGGTGGTGTGGCGGTGCACGCTGGGCAACGCCCGGCGCTGGAAGCAGGGCCCGCTCGGTCAGCTCTTCCGCTCCCCCAAGGGCGACGTGCAGCTCTTCGCCGAGCGCCTTCCCGACGACGGGCATGGCGCCCGCGTGCGCTTCACCTGGCTGCCCGATGCGCTGTCCTTCGCCGAGGTGCTGGCCCGCGCCGGCGAGGTACCCCTTCCGCCCTACATGCATCGCGAGGCCGGGGTGGCCGACCAGGAACGCTACCAGACCGTGTACGCCCGGCAGGAAGGCTCGGTGGCGGCGCCCACCGCGGGCCTGCATTTCACCCCCGCCGTGCTCGACGCCCTCGACGCGCGCGGCGTGCAGCGGGCCCGGCTCACCCTGCACGTGGGGGCCGGCACCTTCCGTCCCGTGCACGCCGACACCATGGCGGGCCACACCATGCACCAGGAGCGCATCCTGGTGCCGCGCGAGGTGGTGCAGCTCCTGCATGACGGGGTGGGGGCGCGGCCCATCGTGGCCACCGGCACCACCACCCTGCGCACCCTCGAGAGCCTCTACTGGCACGGTGCCCGCATCCTTCGCGGGGCGGTGCCCGTGGAACTGGAGGTGGGCCAGTGGGAGCCCTACGACACGCCGCCCCACGAGCAGCCGGGCGCGCGCGAGGCCCTGGGCGCCGTCCTCCGCTGGATGGACGACCGCGGGGTGGACC
>JBIJCH010000210.1:0-4832 GCA_044344815.1 Flavobacteriales bacterium
AGCAAGAACGAGAGGAAGAAGGAGCGCTACCTGCGCAACTACGAGCTGGTGATGCAGAAGCTTGCCGACGTGGAGGAGAAGGACCGTGTGCGCAACTTCCAGCCGCCCGTGACCGGCGAGGACATCATGCGCGCCTTCGGCATCCCGCCCTGCAAGCTCATCGGCGACATCAAGACGGTGATCAAGGACGCGATCCTCGACGGCAAGATCCAGAACGACCGCGCCCAGGCCTGGCAGCTGATGCTGGAGACGGGGCGCGCGCTCGGCGCCGAACCGGTGGCCGGGATGGCAACGCCGCCCTAGGGCAGCTGCTGCTGGCGCACCGCCGTGGGCACCGCGCCGCCGATGGTGAGCAGCACGCGATCGCGGTCGTTCAGCCCTCCGGCGTACTTCACCTTGCCGTCCAGGTTCACATCCTCCGGCAGGTAGCCGCTCGCGACCGCGGTGGGCACCGCACCGCCGATCCGCAGCAGGATGGGATCGCGGTCATTGTCCGTTCCCGTGTAGCGCACCTGGGCATCGAAGCGTGCGTTGCCCGTCCACAGCATGGCCTTGCCATCCCGCAGCACGCGGGCATCGGCACCGAAGGCGGGCACCAGCGGATCGCCAAGGTCCACGGCGACCGGCACGCGCGTAAGGGCGATCGCGCCCGCGGTCATCGCGCCCAGGTGGTTCCGGTGGCGCACGGCGATGCGGTAGGACTCCGGCGGCGCGTTGAACACCAGGGTGCCTCCAGCCGCCGCGATGATGTCCCCATCGCGCTGCACCAGGCCGTTGGCCGTGGCCAGCACCGTGATGCCGGCGCCCGCATCACGCAGCTCCACGAACACCCAGTCCACGATGGCATCGGGACCTGTCACCGCCAGCAGCGCCGGGTCCAACGCCTCGCCCACCGCGCCGTTCACATGCACGAAGCCGGCACCGGTGTTGGGCTCGGTGGCGGGCACCAGGCCCTGGGTGCGCAGCGCATCACCCATCAGGTCGGTGGCCTCATCGTACGGACCATCGAGGAAGGCCCTGACGTTAGCGCGCACCACGATGGGAGGGCAGTCGGTGAAGCTCGACTGCGCGGCAATGCGGGTGGAGAGCGCCAGTGAGTCGGCGAAGGCGGAGCCCGCGGCGGGGTCGTCCTTGAGGTACCGGCGCAACCAAAGCAGCGCCAGGTCCTGCGCAGCGTCCTGCTGTTGCGCACGGGTGAGGCTGCCCGCGCCGCCGCAGGTGGCCTCCCCGAAACTGCAGTTGAAGTTGCTGTTCGCGAACTGGCAGTGCCCGCCTCCGGTGATGCTCACGTACGCCTTGCAGGTGGACGCGCTCGCCGTGTACATGGGCAGCTGGTTCGAGGCGGGCGGGGTCACGCAGTCCTGGCTGCCCGCGAACACCAGCGTGGGCACCGTGACGTTGCCTGCGGCGGCGATGGCCGAGGGGTTCGTCTCGGCCGGAGCGAAGTTCACCACGGTGGTCACCAGGGTGGAGGTCTGCGCACCCAGGAACGAGGCGCCGCCGCCCATGGAGTGGCCCATGATCGCCGCCGTGGGGAAGATGCGCCCGAAGAAAGGTGATGTGCTGTTCACCCCTTCGGCCTGCATCGCCTGCACGCAATAGGCCAGATCGAGCCCGAAGTTCGGATGGCTGGGCAGGATGGAACCTTCGGTGGTGGGCAGCACCAGGATGTAGCCCTGAGGCACGAAGGCATCGCGGAAGTTGTTGTAGGCCCCCACGGTCATCACGAAACCGTGGCCGAACACCAACACCGGGAAGGCGCCGGCAGCAACGGGAGCGCCCGCACCCGCCGTGGTGGCCGGGTAGTACACGTCGCATGGGATCTGGCGTCCGCCGCGGGAGGCGTCCACGAAGGTGAGGCTGGTGGACCCGATGGCGAAAGGCTGGGCGCTGAGGCCTGAAGGCAGTGCCAGCAGCAGGCTGAGAAGGACTCGGTTCATGGCCGGGAAGTTAGGGCGGAGCAAGCGACAGGGACAAGCGGTTCACCGGTAATGCGGCTTACCTTCGCGGCCGCTTCCGCACCATGGTCATCTACCGTTTCCGCGTCCTGATCGACGATCCCAGCGAGGCCTTCCGCGACATCGAGATCCGCAGCACGCAGACCTTCCTCGACCTGCACAAGGCCATCAAGAAGGCCTTCGGTTTCATCGGCGAGGAGATGGCCTGCTTCTACGTGAGCGATGCGGAATGGACCAAGGGCACCGAGATCCCCCTGGCCGACATGGGCTTCGCCGAGGATGGCGCCATGCCGCTGATGATGGACCAGGTGCAGATCGGCGACCACGTGCGCGACACCGACCAGCGCTTCGTGTACGCCTATGACTTCCTGCACATGTGGATGTTCATGGTGGAGCTGATCGACGCGCACGAGCCCGAGAAGGGCAGGCGCTATCCCACGGTGGTGATGAGCGTGGGCACGCCCCCCGGCGAGCACAGCCGCGAGCTCGCCCTCGCCGATGGCATCCTCCCCGACGAGGACGACCCCTACCGCATGGAGACCGAGGAGGTCTACGACGAGGACGAGGACCTCGGCTTCGGCGAGGAGGAGGACGAGCACCACGACGAGGGAGGCCATGGCCACGAGGAGGGCCATGAGCCTTCGCACGAATGGTGAGCCGCACCCTGATCGTGATCGGCGGGCCCACCGCCAGCGGAAAGACCCGCGTGGCCGCGGAGGTGGCGCGCACCCTGGGCACCGAGGTGGTGAACGCCGATGCCCGGCAGTTCTACCGCGCCATGCCCATCGGCACCGGCCAGCCCACGGTGGATGAGCTGCTGGGTGTGCCGCACCATTTCATCGGGCACCTGGAGGTATGGCAGGACCAGAGCGCGCAGGAATACGCCCACGCGGCGCTCCCGGTGATCGAACGCATCCTGGACGCGTACGGGGTGGCGGTGCTCTCCGGAGGATCGGGGCTCTACATCGATGCCGTGTGCTTCGAGCTCGACGCGCTGCCCCCGGCCGACAAGGAGGTGCGGCAACGCCTGCAGCGGATGCACGCGGACCAAGGCATCGCCGCGCTGCAGCAGGAGCTCAAGCAGCTGGACCCGGAGATGTGGCACACCATCGACCGCAACAACCCGCACCGGCTGATCCGCGCCATCGAGGTGTGCCTGCTCACCGGACGCAAGGTGAGCGAACTGCGGCAGGGCAAGCGTCCACGCGGGGGCTTCACCCCCATCTTCATCGCGCTTGACGTCGACCGCGCGGCGAACTACGCGGCCATCGATGCGCGCGTGGACGACATGATGCGACGCGGCCTGCTGGAGGAGGCCCATGCCCTGCTGCCCCACCGCGATCGCAACGCCTTGAACACCGTGGGCTACAAGGAGCTTTTCCTCCATTTCGACGGGAAGCTCTCGCTGGAAGAGGCCGTGGCCCTGATCAAGCAGCACAGCCGCAACTACGCCAAGCGCCAGCTCAGCTGGCTGCGCCGCGAGCCCCACTGGCGCTGGGTGCGGCCCGGGGAGGCCGTGCCGTTGGCCGTGGAGCTGGCGAACCGCTGAACCGACCCCATCGATACCACGATCGCGGTATTCCCGCACGGCCCTGCGGCGGGTAGCTTTGCGGCCCATTGCCCACCATGCGGAAACTCCTGCCCCTCCTTGCGCTGCTGCCCTTCGCCGCCTGCGCCCCCAAGACCGACAACGCCACGACGGACACCCTGGGCACCGACAGCGCCCGTGTGGTGAACGTGTACACCCACCGTCATTACGACACGGACAAGGCGCTGTTCGCACAGTTCACCAAGGAAACGGGCATCGCCGTGAAGGTGATCATGGCCGACGACGATGAGCTGCTGAGCCGCCTGGAGGCCGAAGGGCAGAACAGCCCCGCCGACATCATCATCACGGCCGACGCCGGACGCCTGGGCCTGGCCCGCCAGCGCGGCTACCTCAGGCCGGTAAAGAGCGCCGTGCTCGAGAGCGCGATCCCCGCCCACCTGCGCGACCCCGAAGGCCATTGGTTCGGCTTCACCATGCGCGCCCGGGTGTTCGCCTACGACAAGAGCAAGGTGAAGCCCGAGGAGCTGCGCACCTACGCCGACATCACCAGGCCGCGCTTCAAGGGCAAGGTGCTCGTGCGGCCCGCGGACAACGTGTACAACCAGAGCCTCGTGGCGGCCTTGGTGGCCCACGACGGTCCGGAGAAGGCGAAGGACTGGTGCGCGGGCGTGGTGGCCAACATGGCCCGCGAGCCCAAGGGCAGCGACACCGACCAGCTGCTCGCCATCGGCGAGGGCCAGGGCGAAGTGGCCATCGCCAACAGCTACTACATCGGCAAGCTGCTCACCAGCGACGACCCCGCGCGGCAGAAGGCGCGGAACGCGATCGGCGTGGTGTTCCCCGACCTCGACGGCCGCGGCACCCATGTGAACATCAGCGGCGGCGGCGTGGCGAAGCACGCGAAGCACGAGGCCGAAGCGATCAAGCTGCTCGAATTCCTGGTGAGCGACGAGGCCCAGCAGGCCTTCGCCGAGGGCAACATGGAGTTCCCCGTGAAGGCCGGCATCCCCGCCGCGCAGGTGCTGCAGGGCTTCGGGGCCTTCACCGCCGACACCCTTGACCTCTCGCAGCTCGGCCTGCACAACGCCGATGCCGTGAAGGTGCTCGAGGCCGCAGGTTGGAAATAGACGTTGTCACGCCGAGCGCGCCAAAGCGGGAACTAACTATCCTCATCAATGGAACCCCGGAACCGGTTCGGCAGGCTCACCGTGACAATCGTTCTGAACTCCGACCCCAGCCCATTAGCACTGTCACGCTGAGCTTGCCGAAGCGCTACCCAACTTCATGTGACCTGTTCGCCCTTTAGCATGAACCACAACTACTTC
>JBIJCH010000212.1:0-4805 GCA_044344815.1 Flavobacteriales bacterium
CCCGAAGAACTTCTTCACGCCGCGGCCGCAGCTCACGCAGGTCATCTGCCCCGTGAAGCGCAGGGTGAACGAAGCACCCACCAGCTCGTTGAGCGCAAGCGCGTGATCGCCGTAGCGGAGCGCGTACCGCACCACCCCCTCCTCCACCGGGCACCCGGGGTCGAACCCCGCCCGCATCTTCACCAGCATGCCCGTTCCCAAGCGGTGCGTAATTTTCGACGAAGGTAGCGGGGCGATCTTCGCCCCCACGACCGGACCGCACATGCCCGTCAACGCCCTCTTCTCCTTCCTGATCAAGAAGCGGCTGCAGCAGATCGAGCTGTTCCGCGACAACCCCGAGGGCGCCCAGCTGGAGGTGTTCACCAACCTGGTGCGCGCCGCCCGCTACACCGAGTGGGGCCGCCAGTACGACTACGGCTCCATCACCACGCCCGACCACTTCCGCGAGCGCGTGCCGCTGCAGCAGTACGATGATGTGAGGCCCTACGTGGACCGCCTGCGCCGCGGGGAGCAGAACCTGCTCTGGCCCACCGAGATCAAGTGGTTCAGCAAGAGCAGCGGCACCACCAACGACCGCAGCAAGTTCATCCCCGTGAGCCGCGAGGCCCTGGAGGACTGCCATTACAAGGGCGGCAAGGACCTGATCGCCCTGCACTACCAGATGAACCCGCAGAGCAGGCTGTACCAGGGCATGAGCATGGTGGTGGGCGGCAGCAGCGCGCTCGAACAGTTCCGGCCCGATGCGTACAGCGGCGACCTCAGCGCCATCATCATCCGCAACCTGCCCATCTGGGTGGAGATCCGGCGCACGCCCATCAAGGAGGTCGCGCTGATGGAAGGCTGGGAGGAGAAGGTGGACCGCATGGCGCGCGAGACCATGCGCGAGGACGTGCGCAGCATCGCCGGCGTGCCGAGCTGGACCCTCGTGATCCTCAAGCGCATCCTGGAGCTCACCGGCAAGCGGCACATCCTGGAGGTGTGGCCCAACCTCGAGCTCTTCATGCACGGCGGGGTGAGCTTCAGGCCCTACCGCGACCAGTTCAAGGCGCTGATCCCCTCGCCCACCATGAACTACCTGGAGAGCTACAACGCCAGCGAGGGCTACTTCGCCATCCAGGACCGCCCCGGCGCCGACGACCTGCTGCTGATGCTCGACTACGGCATCTTCTTCGAGTTCGTGCCCGTGGCCGAGCTTGAGCGGGAGCAGCCGCGCACGGTGCTGCTGCAGGACGTGCAGGTGGGCGAGCAGTACGCGCTGGTGATCAGCACCAACGCCGGGCTCTGGCGCTACATGCCGGGCGACACGGTGCGGTTCACGAGCGTGCGGCCCTACCGCATCCAGGTGAGCGGCCGCACGCGCAGCTTCATCAACGCCTTCGGCGAGGAGCTCATTGTGGACAACGCCGACCGCGGCATCGAGGCGGCCAGCCGCGCCACCGGGGCGGTGGTCACCGAGTACACCGCAGGGCCCGTGTACATGGGCGATGACGCACGCGGCGGCCACGAGTGGGTGATCGAGTTCGAACGGATGCCCGACGACCTCGACGTGTTCGTGGAGCACCTGGACCGCACCATGCGCGACCTGAACAGTGACTACGACGCGAAGCGCACCGGCGACATGGCCCTGCGCAGGCCACTGGTGCATGCCGTGCCGCCGGGCACCTTCCACCAGTGGATGAAACAGCGCGGCCGCCTGGGCGGGCAGAACAAGGTGCCCCGTTTGAGCAACGACCGCGAACACCTTGGCCCGCTCCTTGCGGCCATCACCGTATGATGCGCTTGCTCCTGCTCCTTCCCGCGCTTTGGGCCTGCCTGGGCGCAGGTGCACAGGCCTTCGACCCCGTGCGCAGCATCCCGGGCCGCTTCGACCTGTTCACCACGGACGAGCTCGGCAACGTGTACGCCCTCAGCGGCGACGAACTGCAGCTCTTCGACCCGCAGGGCAACAGCTGGCTGCGCAACAGCCTGAAGACCTTCGGCCGCATCACGCACATCGACGTGTTCCAGTCGCTGAAGCCCCTGGTGTTCGCCCGCGACCAGGGCCAGCTGGCCATGCTCGACAACACCCTCGCCGTGCAGGGCGGCGTGATCAACCTGCCCAGCAGCGGCTTCCCGCAGGTGGAGATGGCCTGCGGCAGCGTGCAGAACTGCTTCTGGTTCTTCGACCCGCGCGAGCTGGCCCTGATGCGCGTGGACAACAAGCTCGAGGTGATCGGCAACAGCGGGCGCCTCGACCAGCTGCTGGGCTTCACCCCTCGGCCCGTGCAGATGCAGGAACTCGACAACTGGCTTTACGTGAACGATCCCGCGCACGGCATCCTCGTGTTCGACCTGTTCGCCACCTACTACAAGACCATCCCCATCACCGGCGCCACGCGCTTCGAGGTGCGCGGCAACGACCTGTGGTACATGCAGAACGACACGCTGCACCGGTACGACCGCCGCACCTTCGGCACCGAGCACTTCCCCATGCCCGGTGAAGGCAAGGTGCGCGACGCCCGCATCGAGCGCGGACGCCTGTACCTCCTGCGGGAGGACCGCATCGACATGGCCGACATCCGGCGCTGAACCGCGACTTATCCACGATCCCGCCCCGCGTGCACCGGGGCGGATAACTTCGCCATCCTTCACACGGAACAGGTCATGCACATCGCGATCGCCGGCAACATCGGATCGGGGAAGACCACCCTCACCCAGCTCCTCGCCAAGCACTACAAGTGGGACCAGCTGCAGGAGGCGGTGGACAACAACCCCTACCTCTTCGACTTCTACAAGGACATGCAGCGCTGGAGCTTCAACCTCCAGATCTTCTTCCTCAACAGCCGCTTCGAGCAGCTGCTGGAGATTCGCCGCAGCGGCCGCAACGTGGTCCAGGACCGCACGATCTACGAGGACGCCTTCATCTTCGCCCCCAACCTGCACGCCATGGGGCTGATGACCACGCGCGACTTCGAGAACTACTTCCGCCTGTTCCAGAACATGGACAGCGCGATCACGCCGCCCGACCTGCTGATCTACCTGCGCGCCAGCGTGCCCAACCTGGTGAAGCAGATCGCCGAGCGCGGCCGCGAGTACGAGAACGGCATCAGCATCGACTACCTCAAGCGCCTCAACGAACGCTACGAGGCCTGGATCAGCACCTACGACAAGGGCAAGCTGCTGGTGATCGACGTGGACGACAACGCGTTCCACACGAACCCCGAGCACCTGGGCCGAATCATCAACGCGATCGACGCCGAGATCCACGGCCTCTTCCCCAACGAATCGCCCGCCACCAACGGCCAGCTCAAGGCCAAGGGTGGCAACGGCAAGGTCGCCGCCCCCGCGAAGGCCCCCGCCAAGGCCACCTCCAAGCCGGCGCTCGCCAAGGCGAAGCGTTGATCGCACCGACGTTCCGTGAAGGGCCTGCGCAGTGCGCAGGCCTTTCCCTTTCCACCGTGGACAGGGAAGCACGCGGCAGGTGATGCACGGCCCCCACCGGCGAACGCCACCGCTCCAAGGTGAAGAAGAAAGGCCCGCGGATCCCGCGGGCCTTTCGCCTGTTGTGCTTTCCGTTGGATCAGCAGCCCTCCTCCCTGGCGGGCGCCACCGTGCCGGTGAGGCGGTAGGTGCCGTCCAGCGTCACCTCGTCCAGCGCGGCCTGGATGCGGTCGCTGCCGGCCGGGGCCACGTAGGCGTCGCTGCTGCCGGCGGGCGCGTTCTCGAAGGAACCGGCGGGCATCACCGGCATGCGGTTCTTCACCGCGATGTGCGGGGCGATGATGAGCGCCACGATGCTGGTGAGCTTGATGAGGATGTTCATCGAGGGACCGCTGGTGTCCTTGAAGGGATCGCCCACGGTGTCCCCGGTCACGGCCGCCTTGTGGGGATCGCTGCCCTTCTTGTAGGTCTGGCCGTCGATCAGCACTCCCTTCTCGAAGCTCTTCTTCGCGTTGTCCCAGGCGCCGCCGGCGTTGTTCTGGAACATGCCCATGAGCACGCCGCTCACCGTGATGCCGGCCAGCAGGCCGCCGAGGGCCTCGGGGCCGAAGGCGAAGCCCACGATCACCGGGCTGAGCAGCGCGAGCGCGCCGGGCAGGATCATTTCGCGGATGGAGGCCTTGGTGCTGATCTCCACGCACTTCTCGTACTCGGGCTTGCCGGTGCCTTCCATGATCCCGGGTATCTCCTTGAACTGGCGGCGCACCTCCTTCACCATGTCCATGGCGGCCTTGCCCACCGCGCTGATGGCCATGCTGCTGAACAGGAAGGGGATCATGCCGCCCACGAACAACATGCCGAGCACATCGGCCTTGTAGATGTCGATGGCGTTGATGCCGGCGAGGCCCACGTACGCCGCGAAGAGCGCCAGGGCGGTGAGGGCGGCCGAAGCGATGGCGAAGCCCTTGCCGGTGGCGGCGGTGGTGTTGCCCGTTGCGTCGAGGATGTCGGTGCGCTCACGCACCTCCTTGGGCAGGCCGCTCATCTCGGCGATGCCACCGGCGTTGTCGCTGATGGGGCCGAAGGCGTCGATCGCGAGCTGCATGGCGGTGGTGGCCATCATGCCGGCGGCCGCGATGGCCACACCATAGAGGCCGGCCAGCTCGAACGCGCCGATGATGCCGGCCGCCAGCACGAGGATCGGCAGGAAGGTGCTCTCCATGCCCACGGCCAGGCCGCCGATCACGTTGGTGGCGTGGCCCGTGCCGCTCTTCTGCACGATGCTGTCCACCGGCTTGCGGCCCATGCTCGTATAGTACTCGGTGATGTAGCTCATGAGGAAGCCGACCACCAGGCCCAGCACGATGGCGAAGAACACGTTGAGG
>JBIJCH010000214.1:0-4799 GCA_044344815.1 Flavobacteriales bacterium
GCCTCCTGCGAGTTGATGCCCTGGCCGGGCGCCTCCTGCACGGTGATGAAGTCCGGGCGCAGCACGTTGATCTGCGGCTTGATCCAGGTCTCCCACAGGGTGAAGTAGCGCGTGTTCCAGTTGGTGGTGGTGCCGCTGGCCTCCTGCAGCCGCAGGCCCGTGGTGAAGATGTCGTAGGTGCGGCCGGCGTCCTCGTGGGTCACGTAGCCCCGTACGAACCACTTTCCTTCCTGCCGCAGCTCCAGCCGGTGCTGGAAGAACTTCACGTCCTCCAGGCGGTAGCGGTTCTCGCCCTGGTACACGGTGCTGCCGGTGCTGAAGTTGCTGGCCGCGATCAGCTCCAACGGCGCCCGCACGCTGTCGCCATCGTTCAGGCGGTAGTGGAACGAACCGCCCAGCTTCACGTTCTGCGTGCCGTAGTCCACCAGGTCGATCTCGCGGTAGCCCGGGCGCAGGTACAGCCCCAGCCCCGGGTATTGCCGCCGGTCGAACATGGTCTTGCTGAAGTCGTTGTTCACGGTCACGTTCTCGTCCCCGTAGATGTTCACGCCATCGTAGCGCCCGGGGTTGGTCACGCCCACCGGACTGTTGCTGGTGGCGTCGTAGTTCTCGGCGTACCAGTCCTCGGCGGTGAGGGCGAAGGCGTTCAACTTGTAGGCCCAGCGGTCCTTGCCGTCCTTGTCCTTCATCACCTGCGCCCAGCGCACCGCCCCCTCGAACATGCTGCGCTCGCCTCCCTTGGCGCTCACGCTCAGGCCGGGGAACATCCACGGGCTCTTCGTGGTCATGTTGATCACGCCGTTGAACGCGCCCGGACCGAAGTAGGCGCTGCTGGCGCCCGCCACGATGTCCACCTTCATCACGTCGAGGTCGCTCGCCCCCAGGAAGTTGCCGAGGGAGAAGTTGAGGCCGGGGCTCTGGTTGTCCACCCCGTCGATCAGCTGCAGCGAGCGTACCGGGCTGGTGCTGTTGAAGCCGCGGGTGTTGATCACCTTGAATCCGAAGCTGGCCGCCGTCATGTCCACGCCCTTCAGGTTGCCCAGGCTCTCGTAGAAGTTGCCGCTGGGCGCCTCCTTGATGGCGATGATGTCCATGCTCTCCACGGTGAGCGGCGCCTGCTTCTGCTTGTCGCGGATGCGCTCGCCCACCACGTTGGCCTCCTTCAGCAGCGTCTCCTCCACGGTGAGCTTGCACTTGAGGTCCTGGTCCAGGCTCTTCACCTCCACCTCCTGCGGCGCGTAGCCCAGCGTGGTGATCACCAGGGTGAAGGGCGGCAGGGCGGGCACCCCCAGCTCGAAGCGCCCGTCGAGGTCGGTGAGGGTGGCGTTGGCCGCCCCCTTCAGCTGCACCTTGGCGTTGAAGATGGTCTCGCCGGTGGTGCCGTCGGTGACGGTGCCGCGCACCTTGTAGGTCTGTGCGTGCAGCGCGCCGCCTGCCAGCAGCAGGAGCAGCAGGGTGAGCAGGGATCTCAGGGGATGGAGCATGCGGTCGCGGGACTTGGGCCAAGATAGCCGGAGCGGGCGATCGTGGGCAGGGGGCTCAAAGCCCGCGTGCCAGCGCCGCGGCCAGCAGCACCATCCCCAGGTACAGGGGCAGCTGCGCGAAGGATAGCCAGGCGAGCAGTGGCGCCTGCCCCAGCCGCATCGGCACGCCCCGCCGCCGCTGCATCCGCCAGCGCACCAGCGCCACCATGGGCCACAGCTCCAGCAGCAGCACCAGGCCGAAGAGCCCCATCTTGCCCAGGAAGAGCGGGCTTTCCACGTAGTGCGCGGTACCCTTCTCCAGCCCCCCGAAGGCGCGCCACAGGCCGGTGGCCACCCACAGCACCGCCGCCACCCCGTACCAGTTGTCGGCATGGAACACCGCCCCCGCATCCGCCTCCGTGCCCACCCGCCGCAGCGCCCGGCCGCGCGCGTACACGGCCGCGATGCCGATGGCCAGGGCCAGCAGGTGCAGCACGGCGATCAAGTAGCGCAGCTCCATGGGCGTGAAGTTCGTCAACTTCGGCGCCACGCGCGTTGCCGATCTTCGCCCCGATGCGACCCACCATCACCTTCCACGGCGCCGCCGGCATGGTCACCGGCAGCAAGCACCTGCTCGAGCTGCCGCGCGGCGATGGTCACACCCTGCGCATCCTGCTCGACTGCGGCATGTTCCAGGGCGAAGGCCCCACGAGCGACGAGAAGAACCGGCACTTCGGCTTCGACCCGCGGAGCATCGACATGGTGGTGCTCAGCCACGCCCACATCGACCACAGCGGCCTGCTGCCCCGCCTGGTGAAGGAGGGCTTCAAGGGGCCCATCCACTGCACCCCCGCCACGCGCGACCTCTGTGCCATCATGCTCGAGGACAGCGCGCGCATCCAGGAGTACGACTTCGCCTTCGATGTGAAGCGGGCGAAGAAGCGGGGGCGCGAGCCCCACGAGCATGCGCCGCTGTACACCGTGGCCGACGTACCGCCCTGCCTGGAGCTGTTCCAGTGCGTGGACTACCGCGAGCCCTTCACGCTGGCCCCGGGTGTCACGCTCACGTTCACCGATGCGGGCCACATCCTGGGCAGCGCGTGCGTGCACCTGGACATCGACCGGCCCGAGGGCACCCTGCACTTCACCTTCAGCGGCGACGTGGGCCGTTACGTGGACCGCCTGCTGCCCGACCCCGTGCGCTTCCGCCAGGCCGACGTGATCATCTGCGAGAGCACCTACGGCGACCGCGACCACCCGCCGGTGCAGGAGAAGATGGACGAACTGCTCGGCCACGTGCACGATGTGTGCGTGGAGAACAAGGGCAAGCTCATCATCCCGGCCTTCAGCATCGGCAAGACGCAGGAGCTGCTGCACACGCTGAACAAGCTGTACAACGAGGGCCGCCTGCCCCGCGTGCCGGTGTACGTGGACAGTCCGCTCAGCGTGAACGCCACCGCCATCTACCGCCGCCATGCGAAGCTGCTGCAGGACGATGTGCGGGCCGAGCTTGAGAGCGACCCCGACCTGTTCGGCTTCCGCGGGGTGGAGTTCGTGCGCGACCCCGAGCGCAGCAAGCAGCTCAATGAGCGGCAGGAGCCCTGCATCATCATCAGCGCGAGCGGCATGATGGAGGCGGGCCGCATCCGCCACCACCTGAAGCACGGCCTGCCCTACGAGCGCAACGCGGTTCTCGTGGTGGGCTTTTGCGCCCCCGGCACCCTGGGCGACGACCTGCTCAAGGGCTACGACTTCGTGGAGATCTTCGGCGACCGCATACCGGTGCGTGCCCGGATCCTGCGCATGGAGAGCTACAGCGCCCATGGCGACCGCAGCGAACTGGTGCGCTGGCTCGGCTGCCAGGACGCGGCCCAGGTGAAGCGCACCTTCCTGGTGCACGGCATCGACAAGGCGCTGCTGGGCATGCGCGACCTGCTCGCGGGCAAGGGCTTCGCGAACATCACCATCCCAAGGCAGGGGCAACGGTTCGAGCTGTAAGGCCGACGCTGCGCACCTTCGCGCCCGCCGTTCACCAGCAAGCCATGCCCGCCGTCACCGTCCGCGACCTGCGCCGCCGCCGCACCACCGTGGCCACCGTGGTGTTCCTGGTGGTGGCCTTCGGCATCCTGTGGTGGGGCCAGGTGCAGGGCGACCTGGACGGCACCATCGCCCTGGGCATGATCGGTGCCTGTGCCACGGTGTACGTGGGCCTGCTCAACTACTGGCTGCAGCGCGACAAGGTTATGCAGGACCTGTTCACCGCCTTCAACGCGCGCTACGACCGGCTGAACGGCGACCTGCTCGCCATCCAGAAGGGCACCTTCACCGACGGGGATCCCGAGCGCGTGATCATGGACTACCTGAACCTGTGCGCAGAGGAGTACTTCTGGTACACGCGCGGCCGCATCGACACCGCCATCTGGCGCGCGTGGCGCAACGGCATGGAGAACTGGCTGCAGGTGCCGGCGATCCGTGCGGTGGCCGTGCGCGAGGCCGCCCAGCGCGACAGCTACTACGGGCTGTTCGAGGCGGTGCGGGTGGGGTGATCACCCCCTGAACCGCAACGCCACCTTCACCTGTTCGGGCAGGGGTGGCAGCTTGCGGCGCTCGAAGAGGAAGCTGCTGAGGTCGGCCACCTCGCTGAAGATGTAGTGGCTGTCCATGGCGCCGCGCAGGTAGGCCTTGCCGGTGCTGCCACCCGTGCCCACGCGCAGGCCGATCATGCGGTGCACCATGTTCAGGTGGCGGCCGCGCCACGCGGCCATGGCCTCGTCGATGTCCAGCAAAGCCTCCAGGAAGCGGAACGGCTGCTGGAAGATGGGCTCGTCGCGGTACAGCATGATGAAGAGCGCGCTGCGGCAGGACGCCGGGCTGAGCTTCCGTTCGGCACTGCCTTCCACGAAGATCTTGCGCCACAGCGCGGCGTTGGCCTCCTCGCCCTGCACCAGGCTCGCATCGTAGATGCCCTCCAGCTTCTCGAAGAAGCTCGCCTCGCCCGTGGGCCAGTACCCCGGGTCCAGGAAGGGCATGCGCTCCAGCCACTTGTTCACCAGCTCCAGCAGCGTGGGCAGCTGCTCCAGCGCGTCGATCTCGGCCTTGTGCCCGGGCTTCAGCTGGCTGGTGTAGTACTGCTTCCCGAACCGCGCCTCCATCCGCAGGCCCAGCCGCGCCTCCAGCACCTTGAACTGCATGCTCTGGAATCCGCTCGCCGGCCGCAGCAGGTCGCGGAAGTCCAGGAAGTCCAGTGGGGTCATCGTTTCCATGATGTCCATCTGGTGCACCAGAACGCCGAGGATCGTCTTCACCCGTTCGAGGCGGTGAACGGCCACGTTGAGC
>JBIJCH010000247.1:0-4290 GCA_044344815.1 Flavobacteriales bacterium
GACATCTTCAACGTGAGCAACGCGGGGAAGTGGGAGATCCGCACCATCGCTTCGCACACCGAAACGGCCGGCGTACCGACCACGATCACCGTGACGGGACCGCTGGCGAACACCTACACCGTGTGCGCCAAGTGCGCCGTTCAGCTGATCACCTACCCCACCTTCGGTGCGCCCAACTGGGCCACCACGGCGAACATCCCCGCCGTGCCATGGAACGGTGCCATCGGCGGGGTCATCGCGTTCCGCGTGCCCGGCACGCTCACCGTGGGGCACGACATCAACGCCTCCGGAAGGGGTTTCCGCGGCGGTGCGCCCTCGGCCAACTTCACATCAACCTGCAACGCCGGGACGTACACCACCAACAGCACCAACCACGGTGAAAAGGGCGAGGGTATCCAGCGGATGGACGTGGCCAACGTGCGCTACGGCCGTGGCAAGCTCATCAACGGCGGCGGTGGCGGGAACCCCCGAAACACCGGCGGTGGTGGTGGCGGTCACGTGACCACGGGCGGTGCCGGCGGCGGTGGCTATCAATGCGTCCCTGTGGCGGGCGGTCTCGGAGGCCTTCTCATCTACCCGTGGGTGAACTACGATCGGTTCTTCATGGGTGGCGGCGGAGGCGGCGGTCAGGCGGACAACGGCCTGGGCGGCGCGGGAGGCACCGGGGGCGGTATCATCATCATCGAGGCCACCACCCTGCAGACGCTGCCCGGGGCACCGTGCCCCAGCAACATCGCGCGCATCATCGCCAATGGCGCCAACGGGGGCAACTCCGTGGGCGCGCCGCCGGACGGGGCGGGTGGCGGCGGCGCGGGCGGCACCGTGTACCTCGATGTGCAGCTGTTGGACGTGGATGCGGCCTGCCCGCTGATCTGCGCGGCCAACGGCGGCAACGGGGGCATCGTCTCGAACACCAACCCCGCACCGGGCAACTGGACCGACACCCAGGGCGGCGGTGGCGGCGGCGGTCAGGGCTTCGTGTTCTGCGCGGCCACCGTGGCCGCAGGTGGCAACGCCACCACCAGCACCCAGTCGGGTGTGGGCGGCGTGCACGACCCCAACAACGGCCGGGCCCAGACGGGGCTGGGCATCCCCAACAGCGGTGTGCAGGGTTTCGGGGGCCAGATCACCCTGCCGGTGGATCTGTTGTTCTTCACCGCCAAGCCCGAGGACCGGCATGTGCGCATCGATTGGAGCACGGTCTCCGAACAGAACAGCCGGTCGTTCCGCGTGCAGCGGTCCGCCGACCTGGAAGCATGGTCCACCATCGCCGAGGTAGCCGCCGCCGGATGGAGTTCGGAGCTGGTGGGGTACGAGGCCATCGACCACTTCCCGCTGCCCGGCACCTCTTACTACCGGCTTGAACAGGAGGACATGGACGGCGCGATATCCTACTCCGGCATCGCCGTGGTGGACCTGAGCTTCTTCCAGGCCCCACGGGCCTACCCCGTACCGGCCGACCAGGAGGTGAACCTGCTGGGCGTGGATGCTGAGGTCACCGAGGTCCGCCTGATCGATCTGTCGGGCCGGCCCATGGCAGTGCCGATGTACCGCATGGGTGACCGCATGGTGCTCCGTACGGCCGACCTGGCGGTGGGCACCTACTTCGTACGGTGGATGGGGCTGAACGGGGAACCCCGGTCACTGGCCCTGGTGGTGGCGCGTTGATCGGTGCGCTCGCACCGAAGCGCTTACTTTGAACGGATGAGCCACGACCCGGTCGACCTGCGGAGCGATACCGTGACACGCCCCACTGCCTCCATGCGCGCGGCCATGGCGGCGGCACACGTGGGCGATGACGTGTTCGGTGAGGACCCCACGGTGAACGCGCTGGAGGCACGGCTCGCCGGGATGTTCGGCCACGAGGCCGGGCTCTTCTGCCCGAGCGGCACGATGACCAACCAGATCGCCATCAATGTGCACACGCGGCCCGGGGATGAAGTGATCTGCGATGAGAGCGCCCACATCTATCGTTATGAGGGTGGAGGGGTGATGGCCACCAGCGGATGCAGCGTGAAGTTCGTGGACCACGACCGCGGGCGGTTCACGGCCGAGCAGGTGCAGGCGGCCGTGAACGACCGGCAGGCGGCCTACCTTGCCAACTCACGGCTGGTGAACGTAGAGAACACGAGCAACCGGGGCGGAGGCAGCTTCTGGGATATACGGGAGGTGGCGCGCATCCGAACGGTCTGCGCCGCCCACGGGCTGGCCATGCACCTCGACGGCGCGCGGATCTTCAACGCCATGGCCGTGGACGGCACGACCCCTGGGCAATGGGGCGCCCTGTTCGACTCCATCTCCATCTGCCTGAGCAAGGGCCTGGGCGCACCTGTTGGTAGCGTGCTGGTAGGCTCCCGGGCCTTCATCCAACAGGCCCTCCGGGTGCGCAAGCGCCTGGGTGGGGGAATGCGCCAGTCGGGCATGCTCGCTGCAGCCGGACTGCACGCCATGGACCATCACGTGGATCGGCTCCACGAGGACCACCGACGGGCCCGGGAGGTGGGTGAGGTCCTGCAGCGGTCACCACGCGTGTCGGGTGTGATGCCCGTGGAGACGAACATCGTGATCTACGAGCTCGCTTCCGGCATGGATGCCCGGACCCATGTGGCGCAACTGGCGGAACACGGGCTGCTGGCCTTCGCCATCGCCCCTCAGCAGGTGCGGATGGTATTCCACCTGGACGTGGACGATGCGGGGCTGGCCCGCGCGATCGGTGCCCTTAATAAGACCCTCGCGTGAAGGAAGGGCGCTTCACCGGACCTCTGCTGTTCTGGGGCATCGTCACCCTGATGAGCGTCGCCATGCTGCTGCTGGTGTGGGGCGTGCGCACCAGCCAGCGCCATGAGGAGGAGGTGGCCCGACGCGCGCTGGAGGGCATGCTGAACGTGGCCGTCGCCCGGATCGACGGGGTGGCGGCGGGCTACGCCAACGACCTGCGCCGGGAGGCCGCCTTCCTGCGGCAGTTCGACTCCATCCCCCTGCGCACGATGCTGGAGCGCTGGATCCCGTTGATGACCACGCGGTGGGCGATCACCGAGATCCACCAGAGCAACATGTACGGTGAGGAGCTGTCGCTGCAGCGCGACGAGCCGCTGTGGTCGTTGCGCGTGCGCGACACCACCATCTCGCGAGAACGGCTCATCATCAGACCGCGCTCCCTGGCCGAGGAGGCCGGGCGGATGGGGCTTCGGTGGGTGGAGGACCCTCCGATCGACCCACGCGAGGCGATCTGGTTCAGCCAGGCGCTCGAGGACCGCAGCGGCGAACCGGTCTGGTCATCCGAACCGGGCACTGCGGCCCACGGCGACCACCACCTCTCCCTGCTGCTGCGTCCGCGTGAGGGTGGGAAGCCCTTCCGCGTGCTCGCCTTCACCATCGATGCGCGACTGGCCCTGTCCGCGGAAGGCCCGGGGGTGGATCCGTACTACACTGCGGTCTTCCTGCTCGACAGCGATGGCAGGGACCTGCAGGCCCTGGAGGACAGCAGCGGTGCAACGGACCTGCGCAAGGCCGCGATCGCCCAATGGCAGGAGCGCAAGGGCCGTTCCATGGTGACAAGCGTAGCGGGGGAGCGGCGTTACCACGCCCTCGTGATGCCGTATGCGCTGAACGGGGAGGTGATCCACCTCGGCGCGGTGATGGATGATGAGCTGATCGGGAAGGAGCTGCGGGCCGAGCGCATCGCGCTCACCACCGGCGGCATCGTGCTGGTCCTGCTGGGCGCGATGCTCCTTTGGGCGTACATCCGCAGGCGGCGTGAATCGCGTCTGCTGCGGCTCCAACGCAAGCACACCATGGCCCGCGAGCGAGAGCTGGCGAAGGCACTGGGGGAGCGGGACATGCTGGACCGGGAGGTGCACCACCGCGTGAAGAACAACCTGCAGGTGGTGAGCAGCCTGCTGAACCTGCAGGCGCAGCGGATCCCCGATGGGGCCGCGCGCACCGAGTTCATCCGCGGCAAGCGGCGCATTGATGCCATTGCGCTCGTGCACCACAAGCTCTACGGCATGCCCGACCTGCGCTCGATCAAGCTGCAGGACCTGTTCCAGCAGCTGGCCGACGCCATCGCAGGGCTCCACGAGCCCGCGAGCCGCTCGGTGAGCCATGCCGTGGACACCGCAGGCATCGTGAGCGACCCCGACACCGCGATCGAACTGGGGATCATCCTGTGCGAGCTGCTAGACAACTGCCACCAGCACGCCTTCCCCTTCGCCACCGGGGGGCACATCGACATCGAGGTGCGCCCGATGGGCGGGGACCTGTTCCGCCTGGAGGTACGCGACAACGGCA
>JBIJCH010000009.1:0-16732 GCA_044344815.1 Flavobacteriales bacterium
ATGAACCCGGTGGTCATCCCCCGCAACCAGGTGGTGGAGCAGGTGCTGGATGCCGCCACGGTGCAGAACGACCTCGCGCCCTTGCAGGTCTTCCTGGCCGTATTGCGGCAACCGTACACCGATCCTGAGGTGCCTGACAACTATCGCCTGCCTCCACCTGAGGGGGATGCCGTCTACCATACGTTCTGCGGGACGTAAGCCCGGCCGCGCTGCCTCGCGCACCCCATGGTGGCCCGCTACCTTCGCAGCCCAAGAAGCACCGGACCATGGCCCAACCTTCACACCAGCAGGGGATCGACCTGAGCTTCCTCGAAGGTCCGCGTACCCGCTGGCAGGAACTGCGGTCCGTGGCGCAGATCGCGCGGGAGTTCATCTACGGCTTCCGCAAGCTCCACTTCGCCGGACCCTGTGTCACCTTCTTCGGCAGCGCGCGCTTCAAGGAGGACCACCCCTACTACCACGCCACGCGGGAACTGGCCCAGCGCATCGGTCGTGTGGGCTTCACCATCATGACCGGTGGTGGTCCGGGCCTGATGGAGGCCGCCAACCGCGGGGCACGGGACGTGGGTGCGCGCAGTGTGGGGTGCAACATCGTGCTGCCCCACGAGCAGCAGCCCAACCCCTACCTCGACATCAGCCTCTCCTTCGAGCGCTTCTTCGTGCGCAAGGTGCTGCTGGTGAAGTACAGCATCTGTTTCGTGGTGATGCCCGGCGGCGCAGGCACCGTCGATGAGCTCTTCGAGACCATCACCCTCATCCAGACCGGCAAGGTGAAGGACTTCCCCATCCTGCTCTACGGCAAGGACTATTGGGGGCCGATGCTGCAACAGATCGAACGCATGGTGGCCGAGGGCACCATCGGCCGCAAGGAGCTGGAGTTCGTGTTCGTGGCCGACAGCGTGGAGGAGGCGACGGCGCTCCTGCAGGACCGCCTGGTCTCCATGTGGCAGCGGGCCAAGAAGCGCAAGGACACACCGAAGTGGTGGTTCCTGGAGGACAAGGCGCGACCGGGCGTGGCCGATGTGGCGCGATGACGACGATCCACCAGAGGCCGGCGGTCTAGCTTCGTGCACGCGATGACCACACCATGAAGACCTTGCTCATGCTTGTGCCGGCCTGCCTGCTGGCTTCAGCCCTGGCCGCACAGAACACCTACACCGCCACCTACACGGCCGGCGACATCCAATCCGACATCAGCTTCACCGGCCTGCCCGGGGCGAGCAGCTGCCCGGCCCAGCTCACCGTGAACGTACCGGCGGGCGAGATGATCGATTCCGCAGTGGTGAGCTACACCTACTTCAGCTCGCTGGCCGGATTCGGAAGCCCCACCATGCAGCGCAGCCAGGTCCGCTGCATCACCACCGGGCAGGCGGAGACCCAGCTCGCTCTCGCCGTGAACCCCGGCCTCACCACGGCCACCTACCAGCGCACCATCAACCTGGCCAACGGGCCCTCCTCCGGCCCGGTGACCTTCGAGATGCACGCCGGCAACACCGGCCTGCTCGGCAGCCCGTGCACGAGCCTGCACGCGATCGTGAACAACACCTGGACGATCACCGTCCACACCTCGGCCATGGGAACGGGCATCGGCGCCCCTGACACGGACGCCATCCGCACATGGGCCGATGGCGACGACCAGCTGCAGGTGGCGGGACTTCCGGACGGCGCGCTCCGCATCAGCGTGATGGACCTGCAGGGCCGCCTGCTCATGGACCGCTCCACGGTGGTGATGGGCGGCGCGACCAACCTTCAGCTGCCAGACATCGCCCAAGGTGCGCTGCTTGTGCGTCTGGAACAGGCTGGCGCGGTCACCATCCGCCGGGTGGTGCGGCCTTGAGCCCTTGCCGGACAAGGACTTCAGCGTACTAACACATCCTTAACATGAAGGCAAGGACCCCTTGACCTTGTGGGCGGACCTTCGCGGCCGGAAATGGCATCAAGCCGTTCCGGCACGCGATGAAGAAGCTCCTTAACGTTCTGCTCACCTTCCTGTCGGCCACGCTGGCCCATGGCCAGAACGCCACCATCACGGGCACCGTGTCCGCGCTGGAGAACGGCAAGGTGGAACCGCAGCCCTTCGCCAACGTGCTGCTCAAGGGCAGCACCACCGGCGCCAGCACCGACCTCGACGGCAACTACCGCTTCCAGGTGGCGCCGGGCACGCACACCGTGGTGGTGAGCCTGGTGGGCTACGTGAACCAGGAGCGCTCGGTGACCCTGGCCGCCGGCGAGAGCATCACGCTGAACTTCGAGCTGAAGGGCGAGGGCATCGAGATGGAGACCTTCGAGGTGGTGAAGGAGAAGCGGCGCGACACCGAGAGCGCCGTGCTCATGGAGACGCGCAACAGCGAGCAGGTGGTGAACGGCATGGGCCGCCAGCAGATCGCCAAGGGCCAGGACCGCACCGCCGGCGATGTGGTGAAGCGCATCCCCGGGGTGACGATGACCGGCGACCGCTTCATCATGATCCGCGGCCTCGCCGAGCGCTACAACACCGTGCTGCTCAACGACGTGATAGCCCCCAGCCTCGAGGCCGACAAGCGCTCCTTCAGCTTCGACCTCATCCCCAGCGGCGCGCTCGACCGCATCATGATCCACAAGACCGCCGCGCCCGAGCTGCCCGGTGAGTTCGCCGGCGGCGTGATCAAGGTGGGCACCCTGGGCGTGCCCGAGGAGAACGAGACCCGCCTCAGCTACAGCACCTCCTTCCGCAACGGCACCACCTTCAAGCCCTTCGCCAGCAGCGACGGCAGCCCCACCGATGCCCTCGGCTTCGACAACGGCTTCCGCCAGCTGCCCACCGCCTTCCCCGCCACGCTCAACACCGTGACCGACCCCGCGCAGCTCGCCTCCCTGGGACGGTCCCTCCCCAACAACTGGGTGGCCAACAGCGGCACGGCCATCCCCGACCAGCGCGGCACCTTCCTCATCGCCCGCCGCTTCGGCAAGGCCGACGGGGCCAACCGCTACGGCACCGTCACCTCGGTCGACTACGCCAACACCCTGAGCGCCTACACCGCCGAGAACTACAACTACAACGCCTACGACCCCGTGGCGCAGCGCAGCGACACCATCTACAGCTACCGCGACCGGGAGAGCATCCGCAACGCCCGCGTAACGGTGTTGAGCAACTGGACCGCGCTGCTGGGCAAGCGCACCAAGCTCGAGCTGCGCAACCTGTTCAACCAGCTCGGCGAGGAGCGCACCACCGAGCGCACCGGGCGCGACCTCGACGGCGGCTTCGACGTGCGCAACTTCGCCTACCGCTGGCAGCAGCGCAGCATCTACAGCGGGCAGCTGCACGGCCGCCACGACCTGCGCAACGACCGCACCGTGGTGGAGTGGACCGCCGGCTACGGCCTGGCGCGGGGCAAGGAGCCCGACTACCGCCGCGTGCGCACCACCCGTCCGCTCGACGAGGCCGATTCCGACGCACCCTTCCAGGTGCAGGTGCCGCCCACCGCCAGCACCGCCGATGCCGGCCGCTACTACAGCGAGCTCAGCGAGAACGTGATCACCGGCCGCGCCGACGTGGAGCACGCCCTGCCCCAGGGCCAGGGGAACACCACGGTGAAGCTCCGCGGCGGCTTCTTCGCCGAGCGCAAGGACCGCGACTTCAGCGCCCGCTGGATGAGCTTCGCCCGCAGCAATTTCGCGCAGTTCGACGAAAGCCTCCTGTACGAAGGGCTTGACGCGGTGTTCAGCGATGCGAACATCAACACCACCACCGGCTTCAAGCTCGTGGAGGGCACCAACCCCAGCGACCGGTACACCGCCGCCAACACCCTGCTCGCCGGCTACCTGGGCGGCACCGTCACCTTCGGGAAGCTCGCCAACGTGAGCGGTGGTGTGCGCGTGGAGCACAACCGCCAGGAGCTCGCCAGCGCCACCTACAACGGCGGGCGGGTGAGCGTCGACAACCCCGTGCTGAGCGTGCTGCCCAGCCTCAACGCCACCTACCACACCGGCGAGGACCACCTGGTGCGCGTGGCCGCCAGCCGCACCGTGAACCGCCCCGAGTTCCGCGAGCTCGCCCCCTTCAACTTCTACGACTTCAGCACCAACACCTCCCTCTTCGGCAACCCCGACCTGCGCACCGCCGCCATCGTGAACCTCGATGCGCGCTGGGAGCTGTACCCCAGCACCACCGAGGTGGTGAGCGTGGGCGCCTTTTACAAGGACTTCACCGACCCCATCGAGATGTTCTTCGTGTCGAGCACCGGTGGCGGCACGCGCACCTTCAGCTACGGCAACGCCGACCATGCCACCAGCCTGGGTGTCGAGGTGGAGGTGCGCCGCACGCTCGCCTTCCTCTCCTCCCCCGATGGCGGTCGCCGTGTGGGCGTCACCTTCAACGGCAGCCTCATCCAGAGCCGCGTGGACCTGGGCGGACAGGCCGTGGGCCAGAAGGAGGAGCGGCCCCTCATGGGCCAGAGCCCCTACGTGGCCAACGCCGGACTCTACTACGAGCTCGACGCTAGGAAGCTGCGCGCCAGCGTGCTGTGGAACGTGTTCGGCAAGCGCCTGTACGCCGTGGGCAGCGACCTCTTCCCCGACATCTACGAGATGCCCCGCCACTCGCTCGACGCCACCGTGATGAAGGGCCTTGGCGAGCACTTCGAGGTGAAGCTCGGCGTGCAGGACATCCTCAACCAGCGCATGCTGCTCGTGCAGGACAGCGATGCCGATGGCGAGATCACCCCGGTGGACGAGCGCATGCTGGCCTTCCGTCGCGGCACCTACTTCACCGCGGGCCTCAGCTACCGCTTCTAGGCACGGGCGCTCCCCTTGGAACCCCGGCGGCCGGCTTCGGCCACCGGGGTTCCTGCTTAATGAAAGCTTAATGCGTTCTCACGATCTGTTAAGACGCACACAACGGACCGCTAACGTCGACAGGGTTGCTTCGCGGCCAGAAACAACCCAACGACGATGAACATCCTCAAGACCAACGCGCTGTCGTTCCTGCTGCTCGGCGCGCTCGTGGCCGTGATGCCCGCCTGCAAGAAGAAGGAGGGCTGCACGGACCCCACCGCCACCAACTACGACCCCGACGCGGAGGAGGATTGCTGCTGCACCTACGCCACCCCCAGCGACAAGGTGATCGTGGACCAGCCCATCAGCGCGAACACCACCTGGACCGCCGACAAGAAGTACCTGATCAAGGGCTTCGTGGAGGTGGAGGCCGGTGCGACCCTCACCATCGAGGCGGGCACACGCATCTTCGGCGACAAGGCCACCAAGGGCACGCTGATCATCAACCGCGGCGGGCGCATCGAGGCGGCCGGCACCGCGGCGGCGCCCATCGTGTTCACCAGCAACGAGGCGGCCGGCAACCGCGCCCCCGGCGACTGGGGCGGGCTGATCCTGTGCGGCAAGGCCCCGGTGAACCTGCCCGGCGGCACCGGCATCGTGGAGGGCGGCGTGGAGGCCGTGTTCGGTGGCACCGACCCGGCGGACAACAGCGGCACCCTGCAGTACGTGCGCATCGAGTACCCGGGCATCGCCTTCACCCCCAACAACGAGATCAACGGCCTCACCCTGGCCGGCGTGGGCAGCGGCACCACCATCGACCACGTGCAGGTGAGCTACAGCGGCGACGACAGCTTCGAGTGGTTCGGCGGCACCGTGAACGCGAAGAACCTCATCGCCCTCGGCGGCCTCGACGACGACTTCGACATGGACAACGGCTTCAGCGGCCGTGTGCAGTTCGCCGTGGCCCTGCGCGATCCGGACCAGGCCGACGTGAGCGGCAGCAACGGCCTCGAGCACGACAACGATGCCAGCGGCAGCGGCGCCACGCCCTACACCACCCCGGTGCTGTCGAACATCAGCATCTACGGTCCGCAGGCCACCCCCTCCACCGTGATCAACAGCAATTACAAGCGTGCCAATCACCTGCGCCGCAACACCCACACCCGCGTGTTCAACAGCGTGTTCGCCGGCTTCCCGGTGGGCCTGCTCATCGACGGCAGCGCCTGCGAGACCAACGCCGATGGCGGCGAACTGAAGGTGAAGGACTGCGTGTACAGCGCCATGGGCAGCCTCACCGCCGTGGCCTCCGGCAGCACCTGGGACATCACCGGCTGGTTCAACGCGAACGGCAACACGAGCTACACCGACAACGCCCAGCTCGGCGTGACCGATGCGTTCAACCTCACCGCACCCAACTTCACCCTCACCGGTGGCAGCCCCCTCGCAGCCGGCGCGAGCTTCAGCGATGGCGACCTCGCCGACCCCTTCTTCACGAACGTGGGCTACAAGGGCGCCTTCGGCAGCGACGACTGGACGGGTGGCTGGGCCAACTGGACCCCGCAAAGCACCACTTACTGAACCGTCCGACGATCAACACGGATGAGGGGCTCCTTCGGGGGCCCCTCGTCGTTCAAGGCCCCCACAGGCCGCGCACCGCCGCCAGCACAAGCGCGTAGCGCAGGGCCTTGCCGATGAACATGAGCACCGCCGTGGTCCATGGGGAGACCCGCAGCAGGCCGAGCGCGATGGCGATGGGATCCCCCACCACCGGCAGCCAGCACAGGAGGGCGGCCCATGGGCCGTAGGGCCTCACCCGCTCGCGCATCTCCGCGGCCTTGGCCGGATCGGCGCCGGTCCATCGGGCCAGCCGTTCGATGTCACCCAGCCGTCCCAGCCCATAGCTGCTCATGCCCCCCAGCCAGTTGCCGAGGCTGGCGGCCGCCCATAACGCGAACCCCGACCAGGGGCCCAGCGCCATCGCTGCCAGCACCGCCTCCGAGCTGAACGGCAGCACGGTGGCCGCCACGAAAGCCGCCAGGAACAGGCCCGGCAGGCCCAGACCCGTCCACCACGGTCCCAGCTCCATGCCCGCAAGGTATCCCCGGCGAACGATGGCACAGGCTTTGACGTTCCTGTACCACATCCACACCGACGGCCATGGAACACCGCCGCCTGCTTCCCACCCTGCTCCTTGTTATTTCCACCGCCACGGTCACCATGGCCCAGGAGAACGACCCTGCTCCTCGCCGCCCGTTCCAAGGTCGGCAGAGCACCCTGGGTGGCGGGTTGGAAATGGCCGTTCCCGTTGGTGATTTCAACAACGTATGGGGCCGCAACTTCTGGGGCTTCGGCGCCAACTTCACCTACCCGGGCCGCCTGCTGCCCTTCGACTTCGGCTTCGACTTCGGTTACGCGCGCATGGGCACCCGCGAGGCCGTCGTATACGTGCGTGAAGAGGGATCACCCGACCTGTTGGAAGGCGACCTCACCGTTCGCAGCAAGGTGTACAGCTTCCTCGGACAGGTGCGGCTGAGGCCGGTGCATGGCCGCGTGAGCCCCTACGTGGAGGGCCTGTTCGGCGCGCGGCAGTTCACCACCCGCAGCGACCTGGTGATCGAGGACAGCGCCTCTCCGGACAGCTGGGACCGCCAGTCGGACGCCTGGACCGGTGCCTACGGCTGGGCCGTGGGCACCCTCATCGGCTTCGGCCCGCAGTTCTACGTGGAAGGTCGGGTGGAACGGCTGTACAGCGGCCGGGTGAGCTACGCCGACCCCGAGAGCATCACCATCGCCACCGATGGCGGTGTCGACTATGCCACCCTATCGTCGGCCACGGACGTGGTGAACGTGCAGGTGGGCATGGGCATCCGCTTCTGATGCCACGACGGCGCTGTTGGTAACTGTTGTGCAAAACGCCTTTGCAGGCCCCTGAGCCCCACTGTGTTCCCCTGTAAACTTGCGCAACCGCAGGGGGCATGTCGGAAGGCCGTAAGCGCATTGAGAGCGCACTGATCTCAGTTTACCACAAGGACGGGCTCGAGCCGCTCGTTAGGGAGCTGAACCGCCTCAACGTCAGGATATTCAGCACAGGAGGGACCCAGGACTTCATCGAGGGGCTCGGGCTTCCGGTGACCCCCGTGGAGGAGCTCACCGCCTACCCCAGCATCCTGGGCGGCCGTGTGAAGACCCTGCACCCCAAGATCTTCGGCGGTATCCTTGGGCGCCGCGGCCTGGAAAGCGATGTGGCCCAGCTCGAGGAATACGCCATCCCCCCCATCGACCTGGTGGTGGTGGACCTGTACCCGTTCGAGGCCACCGTGGCGGCCGGCGGCAGCGAGGACGCCATCATCGAGAAGATCGACATCGGTGGCATCAGCCTGATCCGCGCCGGGGCCAAGAACCACCGCGACGTGGTGATCGTGGCCTCACAGGCCCAGTACGGCGACCTGCACCGGATCCTCCGCGACCAGGAGGGCACCACCGACCTGTCCGAACGCAAGCGGCTCGCGGGCCTCGCCTTCGGGGTGAGCAGCCGGTACGACACCGCCATCCACAACTGGTTCACCGGCGATGAGGGCGACCTGCGTCTCAGCGCCGGTCCGCGCCACGGTCTGCGCTACGGCGAGAACCCCCACCAGCCGGCCAGCTTCCACGGCGACCTCGAAGGCCTGTTCGACCAGGTGCAGGGCAAGGAGCTCAGCTACAACAACCTGCTCGACCTCGACGCGGCGCTGGAGCTCATCGACGACCTGTCCACCCTGAAGGGGGTCACGCCGAGCGCGGTCGAGGCGTTCGCGATCCTGAAGCACAACAACGCCTGCGGTGCGGCCGTGCGCCCCACGGTGAAGGAGGCCTGGGACGCGGCGCTGGCCGGCGACCCGGTGAGCGCCTTCGGCGGCGTGCTCATCACCACCGCCACCATCGACAAGGCCACGGCCGAGGCCATCGACACCATCTTCTTCGAGATCATCTGCGCGCCCGACTATGCCACTGAGGCGCTGGAGGTGCTTCGCCGCAAGAAGAACCGCATCATCCTCAGGCGCCGCCCCGCGCAACGTCCCGCCGTGAAGGTGCGCACCGCGCTCAACGGCGTTCTCGTGCAGACACCGGACCACGTGGTGGATGGTCCCGCGAACATGCGCACGGCCACGAAGAAGGCGCCGAGCGCGGCCGAACTGCAGGACCTCGTGTTCGCCAACATCCTTGTGAAGCACACGAAGAGCAACGCCATCGTGCTGGCCAAGGGGCTGCAGTTGATGGCGAGCGGCACGGGGCAGACGAGCCGGGTGGACGCCCTCGAGCAGGCCATCGCGAAGGCGCGCAAGTTCAACTTCGACCTGAAGGGCTCCGTGATGGCCAGCGACGCATTCTTCCCCTTCCCCGACTGCGTGACCATCGCCCACGCGGCCGGCATCAACGCCATCGTACAACCGGGCGGCAGCATCAAGGACCAGGACAGCATCGACGCCTGCGACGCGCAGGGCCAGGCCATGGTCATCACCGGCAACCGACACTTCAAACACTGACACCCCCACGCCCATGGGCTGGTTCAACAGTTTCTTCACCCAGGAGATCGCGATCGACCTCGGCACGGCCAACACGCTGATCATCCACAACGACAAGGTGGTCGTGGATGAGCCGAGCATCGTGGCGGTGGACCGCACGAGCGGCCGCGTGATCGCCATCGGCCGCCAGGCGCAGCAGATGCACGGAAAGACGCACGAGAACATCAAGACCGTGCGGCCGCTGCGAGACGGGGTGATCGCCGATTTCCAGGCCGCCGAGGAGATGATAAAGGGCATGATCCGCATGATCAACCCCGGCCGCCGCCTCTTCACGCCCAACCTGCGCATGGTGATCTGCATCCCCAGCGGCATCACCGAGGTGGAGAAGCGCGCCGTGCGCGACAGCGCCGAGCATGCGGGCGCCAAGGAGGTGTACCTGATCCACGAGCCCATGGCAGCCGCCATCGGCATCGGCATCGACGTGGAGGAACCCATGGGCAACATGATCATCGACATCGGCGGCGGCACCTCCGAGATCGCGGTGATCGCCCTGGGCGGCATCGTGTGCGACAAGAACATCCGCGTGGCCGGCGACGAGTTCACGCAGGACATCGAGGAGTACATGCGCCGCCAGCACAACATCCTGGTGGGCGAGCGCACCGCCGAGCAGATCAAGATCGAGGTGGGCGCGGCGATGACCGAGCTGGACGACCCCCCCGCCGACTATGCCGTGCGCGGCCGTGACCTGATGACCGGCATCCCCAAGGAGATCACGGTGACCTACAGCGAGATCGCCCAGGCGCTCGACAAGAGCATCAGCAAGATCGAGGAGGCCATCCTGGCCGCGCTGGAGAGCACGCCCCCCGAGCTCAGCGCCGACATCTACAAGACCGGCATCTACATGGCCGGCGGCGGCGCGCTCCTGCGCGGGCTCGACAAGCGGATCAGCATCAAGACCAAGCTGCCGGTGCACGTGGCGGAGGACCCCCTGCGCGCCGTGGCCCGCGGCACCGGCATCGCCCTGAAGAACATCGACCGCTTCCAGTTCCTAATGCGCGAGTGATGAGTAGCGAGTGGCGAGTGGCGAGTGCTGCGGCACAGGGCCACTCGCCACGAGCCACTCGCTACTCGCCACTCCGGTGAGATGCGCGACCTCCTCCGCTTCCTCTTCCGCATCCGGATCACCCTGCTGTTCCTGCTGCTCATGGGCGCGGGCATGGCCCTGGTGGTGAACGGCAACGAGCACCACAAGGCGCAGGCGATCAGCAGCAGCAACGCCGCGATCGGGCGCCTGTACGCGTGGCGCAGCGGCGTGGTGGAATACGCCGGCCTGCGCGAGGAGAACCTGCGCCTGGCCACCGAGATCGCGGCCCTGCGCGACCGCGACGGCCGAAGCCGCATCACCCTGCGCGACACCACCGGTGAAGTGCACGACACCCTCACCCACCAGCGCTACCGGTACACCACCGCCCGCGTGATCAACAGCACCGTGCACAAGGCCCGCAACTACATCACCCTGGACAAGGGGGCGCTGGCCGGGCTGCGGCCCGACATGGGCATCCTCGGTGCGAAGGGCATCGTGGGCGTCATCCGCGAGGTGAGCCCCCATTTCGCCCTCGCCAAGAGCATCCTCAGCAACGACCTGCCCACCAGCGTGCGCATCCGTCGCACCGGACACGACGGCCTGCTCCTGTGGGACACCATGGACCCCGCCACCGCCTCCATGGTGGACGTTGCCAAGCACGTTCCGGTGCAGGTGGGCGACACCGTGGTCACCCGCGGCGGCGATGGCATCTTCCCCTCCGGCATCCCCGTGGGCGTGGTGGTCGACGTGCGCAACGACCCCGCGAGCAACTACCACACCATCACGCTGCTCCTCAGCGAGGACCTCTCCCGCAGCGGCTATGTGCACGTGGTGGACGACCTGATGAAGGCCGAGCAGGACTCCCTGCAGGCGAAAGCCGGACCCGCGGAATGATCGGCACCATCACCGCCAACGTGCTCCGCTTCGCCCTGCTGGTGCTCCTGCAGGCGCTGGTGCTCGACCACCTCGACCTGGCCAACGGCTGGCTGGTGCCCTACCTGTACGTCCTCTTCATCCTGATGCTGCCCTTCGAGCTGCCCGATTGGGCGCAGCTGCTGGCCGGATCCGCCACGGGCCTGGTGATGGACCTGTTCACCAGCACGCCCGGCATGCACTTCACCGCCTGCACGCTCATGGCCTACCTCCGCATCCTGATGTTGCGGCTGCTGAGGCCCCGCGACGGCTACGAGTTCGGCAGCCGCCCGGTGATCGCCGACATGGGCCTGGCCTGGTGGGGCACCTTCGCCGGCGTGCTCGTGCTGGCCCACCACCTCTGGCTCTTCTTCGTGGAGGTGTACCGGTTCGACAGCTTCGCCAGCACCCTGCTCCGCGCCGTGCTCAGCGCGGCGTTCACCCTCGCCCTCTGCCTGCTCGCACAGGCCCTCTTCACACGCGCCAGCCGCACGCGATGAACTTCGACGACCGCCGCTTCGTCCTCGTCGCCGCCGTCATCTTCGTCTGCGTCACCTTCATCCTGCGCCTCTTCTGGATCCAGGTTGTCGACGACAGCTGGAAGGCCCGCGCCGCCGACATCAGCGAGCGCAAGATCACCGTGTTCCCCTCCCGCGGGCTCATCTACGACCGGCGCGGTGAGCTGCTCGTGGCCAACACGCCCGTGTACGACATCATGGTCGTGCCCCGCGAGGTGCGGCCCTTCGACACCCTCGCCTTCAGCACCCTGGTGGGCGTGCCCGTGGACGATGTGCGCCGCCGGCTCACCGCCGCAACGCGCTACAGCCGCTTCAAGCCGAGCGAGTTCGAGAAACAGATAACCGCCTCGCAGTACGCCGCCATCGCCGTGCACCTGCACAAGTACCCCGGCTTCTACGGGCAGAGCCGCACGCTGCGCACCTACCCCCTGCGGATCGCCCCGCACCTGCTGGGTTACCTCGGCGAGGTGGACGCGCGTAAAGTGGAGCAGGACCCCTATTACAAGGCCGGTGACGTGATCGGCGTGGGCGGCCTGGAGCAGTACTACGAGAAGGAGCTGCGCGGCCGGCGGGGCGTGCGCTACGTGGTGGTCGACGTGCACAACAACGTGCAGGGCCCCTTCCAGGAGGGGCGCTACGACACCCTCGCCTTCGAGGGCAAGAACCTCTACACCAGCATCGATGCCCGCATGCAGGCCTACGGCGAGCGCCTGATGCGCAACAAGAAGGGCAGCATCGTGGCCCTGGACCCGCGCACCGGCGAGATCCTGTGCCTCGTGAGCTCACCCGGCTACGACCCCGAACTGCTGGTGGGACGCGTGCGCAACACCAACTATGTGCAGTTGCAGCGCGACTCGCTCAAGCCCCTGTTCGACCGGGCCCTGCAGGCGCAGTATCCCCCGGGCTCAATCTTCAAGATCGTCCAGTCGCTCATCGCCCTGGAGGAGGGCGTGATCACGCCGACCACCGGTTTCCCCTGCAACAAGAGCCTCGTGGGCTGCCATGCCCACCCCAATGCCGGCGACATCGAGCAGGCCATCCAGTTCTCCTGCAATCCCTACTTCTACCAGGTGTTCAAGCGGATGATCGAGCAGGACAAGGACAGGAACCGCTTCAAGGACGCCGCGCTGGGGCTGCAGGAATGGCATGACCACATGATGCGCTTCGGGCTCGGCCAGCGCCCCGCGGTGGACCTGCCCAACCTCAAGGGCGGCAGCATCCCCAGCGTGCAGCTGTACGACCGCATCTATGGCAAGGAGGGATGGGCCTTCAGCACCATCTACTCGGTGAGCATCGGCCAGGGTGAGGTGATGGTGGTGCCCATGCAGATGGCCATGCTCGCCGCCATCTTCGCCAACAAGGGATGGTACATCGATCCTCACGTGGTGCGTTCCGTGGGACGGTCCGACAGCGTGCTCACCCACTGGCAGCGCCATGAGACCGGCGTGGACCGGCGCTGGTACGACCACATCCACGAGGGCATGCGCCGTGTGGTGAACGAGCCCGGGGGCACCGCCCGGCAGGCGCGCATCCCAGGCATCACCGTGTGCGGCAAGACCGGCACGGCCGAGAACCCCCACGGGCAGGACCACGCCGTGTTCGTGTCCTTCGCCCCGATGGAGGACCCCCGCATCGCCATCGCGGTGTACGTGGAGAACAGCGGCTTCGGCGGCACGTGGGCCGCGCCCATCGCCAGCCTGCTGATGGAGCAGTACCTCACCGACAGCATCAGCCGGCCCGACCTGGAGACCAGGATGCTCGAGGCCGACCTGATCGCGCTGGAGAAGACCTACCGCAAGCCGCCCAAGAAGCCCAGGCGCCGCCGATGAACAAGCGTGAGAACATCGCCGCCAACATCGATCGCCCCCTGGTGATCATGTACCTGCTGCTCCTGTTCATGGGCTGGGCCAACATCTACAGCGCCGCGTACAGCCCCGAGCACCCCAACCTCTTCGACACCGCGAAGGAGTATGGCAACCAGAGCGTGTGGATCCTGGTGTGCTTCGTGCTGGGCGCGGGCATCCTCATGGTGCGCGGCGACTTCATCCGTGACATGGCCCTTCCCGCCTACGGCGTCGTACTGCTGCTGCTGATGCTCGTTCCGGTGCTGGGCAAGGAGGTGGGCGGCAACGTGAACTGGCTGCAGCTGGGCCCCGTGCGCATCCAGCCCAGCGAGTTCGCCAAGCTCACCACCGCGCTCGTGCTCACCCGCTACCTCAGCGGCCTCAAGTCGCTGGGCGAGGCCCGCGCCCGCGCCATCGCCACCGGCATCATCCTGCTGCCCGTGGGGCTCATCCTGCTCGGCAAGGACGTGGGCACCGCGCTCACCTTCGGCGCCTTCATCCTCGTGCTGTACCGCGAGGGCCTCTCGGGCAACATCCTGCTCCTCGCCATCGCATCGGCCATCCTCGCGGTGCTCGCCCTCATCTTCCGCGACACCAGCTTCCAGCTGCCCTTCGTGGACGCCTCCGTGAAGGGCCAGTACTTCCTCATCGGCCTGCTGGCCACCGTGTGCGTGCTCGCTTTCCTCTTCGTGCAGCGCTTCGTGCTGAAGCGCCACCGCCGCCGCATCAACGGCCTCATCCTCTTCACGCTCCTGGGCTCCTCGGTCTTCATCAGCGGCTTCGACTACGTGTTCCAGCGCATGCCCGAACGCCACCAGACCCGCATCAGCGTGACGCTGGGCCTGCTGGACGACCCGCAGGGCCTGGGCTACAATGCCGCGCAGAGCAAGACCGCCATCGGCAGCGGCGGCCTCCTGGGCAAGGGCTACCTCCAGGGCACCTTCACCAAGTACAAGTACGTGCCCGAACAGAGCACCGATTTCATCTTCTGCACCGTGGGCGAGGAGTGGGGCTTCGTGGGCACCACCTTCGTGGTGCTGCTGTTCGGCGCGCTCATCCTGCGCTGCATCCAGGTGGGCGAGCGCCAGCGCTCCCGCTTCACCCGCATCTACGCCTACTGCGTGGCCTCCATCCTCTTCCTGCACCTCATGATCAATGTGGGCATGGCCATCGGCCTCGCGCCGGTGATCGGCATCCCCCTGCCCCTGTTCAGCTACGGCGGCAGCTCGCTCATCAGCTTCACCATCATGCTCGGCATCCTCGTACGCCTCGATGCCGAACGCCTGAGCCAGCTGCGCTGAGGCATTGACCCCGGAGCGGGCCTTTTCACTGCGAACGCCGTGAACGCCGGCGACCGGCCCGCGCCCTCCAACGGGCTTGCGCCGCGCCCGATGGTCCCGTCACCGGACGAGCCACAGCGGCATGGACCGGTACGCATCCGACCGGAACGACCACCAGCCCCCGCTCCGGAAGGCCACCGGCACGCGGAAGCGAACGGTCGGCAAGGCCTGCAGCAGGCATCGATCAAGGGGCTGAAGCACGAAGGGCGGCCCGCAGGCCGCCCTTCCGTTCCATCGTGGGAGGGGGATCTCAGTAGAACTTGCTGCGCTCGTCCTTCACATCGGCGGCGGTGCGGAGGGCGTTGAAGAGCTGGCCCTCGGCGCGTGCGCGCACGCGGTCCACCACCTGCTTCCGCTCGCCCTCGGCATCGGTCATCTCCGGGGCCGGGGTGAGGCTGCCCATGTTCACCACGTACACGCCCGTCTCGCCCACCAGCGGCTTGCTGGTCTGACCGGCCGGCAGGGCGAAGATGCGGCCCACGACCTCGGACTCGCTGTAGCCGCCCGGCAGGCTGAAGGTGTTGAACGGCAGGTCGGTGGCGTTCTGCACGGTGGTCTTCATCTCGGTGGCCAGGGCGTTCAGGTCGGTCTTGCCGCCCATGCGCTGGGCGAAGGCCTCACCCTTCTTCTCCTTCACCACCTCGCGGGTGAAGGGCTCGCGCACGTCCTCGAGGGCGGGGGCACCCTCTGCCTTGATGCGCTGCAGCAGGCACACCACGTAGGCCTCGCCGCTCTCGACCGGGGCGCTGGGCTTGCCGTCCAGCTCGGCGTGGTTCACCCAGGCCACCACGCTGTTGGGGTCCTGCAGCCCGGGCACGAACTTCTGGTCGGCACGCAGGTCCTGCACCGGGGTGATGGTGAGGCCCTGCTCCTCGGCGAGCTTGCGGAAGCTGGCGGTATCGGTGGCGCGCAGGCTGAAGTCGTTGGCGGTCTTGTAGACGTTCTTGAAGGTGCCGGGCAGGGGCTTGCTGCGGCGGTCCACCGTGAGCACGCGGCGCTCCTGCCGGGTGCGCTGGCCCAGCACCTCCACGATATGGAAGCCGTAGCTCGTCTTGCACACCGTGATGGCGCCAACCTTCTCATCGAAGCTCGCCTTGGTGAACTCGGGCACCATGCGCTGCTTGTCGAACCACTCGTACACACCGCCGTTCTGCACACTGCCGGGGTCCTCGCTGTACTTCTTCACCAGCGCCTCGAACTTGCTGCGGTCGCGTTTCACGGCGGCCAGGATGCTGTCGGCCTTGGCCTTCTGGGTGGCCTCGTCCTTGCCCTGGGTGCTCAGCAGGATGTGGCGCACGCGCGCCTCGGGCACATCGGCCAGCTCCTTCACCTTCACCAGCTTCCAGGTGTCGCCGCTGCGGAAGGGACCGATCACCGCGCCCGTGTCGGCATGGGTGATGAGCGAATCGTTCAGCTTGTCGGCCGAACCCTCGGTATAGGGCTGGGCCATGGCGTTCTTGGTGTCGGCGTTGGCCATCACGAAGCTGCTGTCGGCCTTGCCCTTGGAAGCCTGGAAGGCGGTCAGCAGGTCGCCGAGCTCCCTGCCGGCCTCGGCCACGTCGGCCTCGGTGGCGGTGACCGGGAAGCGCACGTACTGGAAGGAGCGGCTGGCCTTCTGCTCCCACTTCTTCTCGTCCTTGTGGGCGTTGTAATAGCGGCGAAGGTCCTCCTCGCTCACCGTGTACAGGCTGTCGGGTTCACTGTCGTAGCGGGCGGCCACGAAGGTGAAGGTGGCCTTCGCGTTCTTCTGGGTGAACTCATCGGTCACCTGCGCGCT
>JBIJCH010000215.1:0-4749 GCA_044344815.1 Flavobacteriales bacterium
TGGATGCCTCGAACCTGCTGACCAGAGGACCAGGAGCTGCGGTCAGCACGGGGTCCAATTCCTTCCGGACCACCGGCTTTCAGAACAATGGGATCAGCACGGCGAACACGGATCACTTCCAGTTCACTGTTTCAGCCCTCCCCGGCTTTTCCCTGAACCTGTCCACCATCGATGCGCGCTTCGCAGGTACGTCCACCTTCGCTGCATCACCAGGTGTTTCGAACCAGTTCGCCTACAGTCTGGATGGGGTCAACTTCACGCTTATCGGATCACCCTCGGTCACCGTTGGAACGCCTGCGACACTGTCTCAGATCAGCCTTGCCGGGATCACGGCTCTGCAGAACGTGCCCGATGGGACGACCGTTACGTTCAGGTATTACGCCAGCGGCCAGACCGGCACCGGCGGTTGGGGTTTCAATAGCCCTGCCACTGGCCAATACGGTCTTGCCATCGGTGGCACGGTGGTGAACAACAACACCAACCTGGCCTTCGCCGCCGCCTCCGCCACCGTCGCCGAGAACGTGGGCACCACGTCAATCGCGGTGAACATAACCAACCCCAGCCCGGGCAACGCCACCACCGCCGATGTGGTGCTCACCAGCGGTGATGCCACCCGCATCAACAACTACACCACCCAGACGGTGAGCTTCCCTGCCGGCAGCAGCGCGGCCGAGAGCGTCACCATCACCGTCACGGACAACGGTGTGAGCGATGGGGATGCCGTCCTCACCTTCCAGCTCCAGAACCTCGCCGGCGGCCTTGGCACCCCTTCGGTCACCGCGCCCTCCACGTTCACGCTCACGCTGCTCGACAATGATTCGCCACCCACGGTCAGCATTGGCAGCACCACGATCGCCGAGGGCAATTCCGGCATCACCAACGCCACCATCGCGGTGACCATGGCGACCCAACCGGCGGCGAACGTGGTGGTGCTCGTATCCGACCTGGGCACCGGTTCGGCCACGGCGGGTAGCGACTACCTCGGGTTCACCCCGGTGTCGGTCACCTTCACCCCTGCGGATGTGTACCCGAGCACGCAGACCGTGACCATCCAGGTGAACGGGGATACCGATGTGGAGGCCAACGAGACCGTTGAGCTCGGGCTGTCCATCCAATCCGGCTCGGCCACCCTGGGTGCGAGCACCGGCATCCTCACCATCACCAACGATGATGTGCCCTCGGTGTTCATCAACGAGGTTGACGGCGACACGCCCGGCTCGGACGTGGCCGAGTTCGTGGAACTGTACGGCGCGCCCAATACCTCCCTCACGGGTACTGTGCTGGTCCTGTTCAACGGCTCGAACGACCTCTCCTATGCCGCCTTCGACCTCGACGGGTTTTTCCTCGATGCCAACGGTTTCTTCCTGCTCGGCAACGCAGGTGTGCCGGGTGTTGACGTGGTGTTCGCTGATAACTTCCTCCAGAACGGCGCCGATGCCGTGGCCTTGTTCTTCGCCAACGGGTCCGACTTCCCGTTGAACACGCCGGTCACCACGGCCAACCTGATCGATGCGCTGGTGTACGACACGGATGATGCCGATGATACGGGCCTGCTGGTGCTTCTGAACCCGGGCCAGCCGCAGGTGAACGAGAACGCCAACACGAACAGTGCCGGCCAGTCCATGAGCCGGGTGCCCGATGGCGGTGTGCTGCGCAACACGGATACCTATCTTCTTCAGGCTCCGACCCCGAACGCCTCCAACGCCAACACCTGCGACCTGGTGCTCGGTCCCGAGCAGGTGGTCTGCACCACGGTGACCGCCGGTCCGGGCGACACCTATTCCGTGAGCATCCCCTACACGGGCTCGGAGCCTGGCGTGGTCGTGGTGAACAACAGCGGTTCGGGCACCGTGGGCGGTGACGACCCGGCCGTGACGGTGAACGGCAGCATCGTGGTGAGCGGCATCACCGAAGGCACGCCCTACTCCATCACCTTCAGCGCCCCCTGTGGTGCCCTGGTGAAGAGCGGCAGCGCCCCGGCCTGCGAACCCCTGCCCCAGGTGGTGATCAACGAGGTGGACTACGACAACCCCGGCACGGACAACGCCGAGTGGATCGAACTGAAGAACAATGGTCCCATCGCCATCGACCTCAACGGCTTCAAAGTGGAGCTGGTTAACGGCAGCGGTGGCGGCGCCTCGGTGTATGCCACCTACACCCTGCCCGCCTTCTCGCTGGCGCCTGGCGCTTACTATGTGATCGGCAACAACGCCGCCACCCCCAACATCAGCCTGGTGGTGACGCCCGCCCAGGACCTCATCCAGAACGGCGGTCCCGACGCCGTTGGCCTGCGCGACGCCTCCAACAACCTGCTGGACGCTGTGAGCTACGAGGGCACCTCCGGCTCGCCCTACTTCGAGGGTTCGGGCACCACGTTGTCCGACCCCGGGTTCACCGCAGCCCCCAATGCGAGCATCGCCCGCTTCCCCGATGGTGTTGATTCCAACAACAACGCCGCCGACCTGGTACTGAGCTGTTCGGCCACGCCCGGTGCGGCCAACAACGCTGCGGTGGATACCGATGGCGACACCTTCGCCGACTGCCTTGACGGCTGCCCCAACGACCCCTTGAAACAAGACCCGGGCGCTTGTGGCTGCGGTGTGGCCGACACGGATACGGACTTCGACTTCGTGGCCGACTGTGTCGACGGCTGCCCGCTCGACCCCTTCAAGATCGTGCCCGGTGACTGCGGGTGCGGCAACCCGGACACCGACTCCGACGGCGACTTCGTGGCGGACTGCATCGATGGCTGCCCGACCGATCCGCTGAAGGTCGCCCCCGGCTTCTGCGGCTGTGGCGTGCCCGAGAGCGGTGATTCCGACAACGATGGAGCCCTCGATTGTGTGGACGGCTGCCCGAACGACCCGACCAAGACCGTTCCCGGTGTCTGCGGTTGCGGCACGCCTGAGACCGATAGCGACAATGACGGTGTCGCCGATTGCATCGACACCTGTCCGCTCGTCGCTGGCATCGTTGGCAGCCCATGCGACGACGGTGACGCCTGCACCACCGGTGATGTGATCGGCAGCAACTGCCTGTGCGCGGGCACCCTCGCCGATGCCGACAACGACGGCACCTGCGACGCCAACGACCTGTGCCCCGGCGGTCCGGAGCCCGGCACGGCCTGCAACGACGGTGACGCCTGCACCACCGGTGATGTGATCGGCAGCAACTGCCTGTGCGCGGGCACCTTCGCCGATGCCGACAACGACGGCACCTGCGATGCCAACGACCTGTGCCCCGGCGGTTCGGAGCCCGGCACGGCCTGCAACGACGGTGACGCCTGCACCACCGGTGATGTGATCGGCAGCAACTGCCTGTGCGCGGGCACCTTCGCCGATGCCGACAACGATGGCACCTGCGACGCCAACGACCTGTGCCCCGGCGGTCCGGAGACCGGCACGGCCTGCGATGACCTGGACGCCAATACGATCAACGATGTGATCGGCGCCAACTGCGTGTGCGCGGGCACCCCGGTGAATTGTACGCAGAACGAGGTGACCCTGGAGCTCACCACCGATGCCAACGGCGCACAGACCAGCTGGGAGATCATCCCCAGCGGCGGCGGCGCAGCCCTGTGCAGCGGCGGCAACTTCGCCAGCAACACCACCATCACCGCCACCTGCTGCCTGCCCAACGGCTGCTACCAGCTGCGCGTGCTCGACAGCTTCGGCGACGGCATGAGCGGCGGCGGCTGGGTGCTGCGCGACGCCAACAACGAGCGCCTGCTGGACAACGCCGGTGATGCCGGCTGGACCGGCTCCGCCGTGCAGGCCTCCGAGGCCTTCTGCCTGCCCACGGGCGCCGACCGCCTCACGGCCGCCACCTGCGACCAGGAGACCGCCACCAGCGCCCTCACCCTGCAGGCCGTGCAGAACCCGGCGGTGACCGCCCAGTTCGGGCTGACCAACAGCACCAGCGGCTACCAGTTCTGGATCTTCAACCCCGACGGCAGCTACAGCCGCCGCGTGTTCCTGAGCCACCAGAGCCCGGGAACCAGCGCTCCCACCGGCACGGCCGCCGCCCTGCGCTCCAGCTACCTGCGCCTGAACACCCTCAGCACCAACCCGGTGCCCAGCTTCGTGCTGCTGAACGTGAAGGTGCGCGCCCGTGTGGCCGGCACCTACGCCACCTTCGGTCCGGCGTGCCGCCTGAAGGTGGACCCCACGGCCAACTGCCAGCTCACCCAGCTCACCACCACGGCCGACCCGGTGATATCCTGCGGGGCCACGGGCTTGAACCTCAACGGGGTGGACGCCATCCATGCGGTGGCCGTGCCGGGCGCCAACCGCTACCAGTTCCGTTTCACGCGCCAGGGCTACACCCGCAACATCGCGGTTGCCGGCCGTACGCTGGTGCTGGCCGAGTGGACCACCAACCCGCTGCAGCTGGGCCTGTGTTACGATGTGACCGTGCGCGTGAGCTTCGACAACGGCACCACCTGGTGCGGCTTCGGGCCCAGCTGCTCGATCTGCCTGGTGCCGCCGCCGCCGCAGGGTGCCACGCGCGAGCTGCAGGCCTCCACGAGCGGTGCGCTCACCGTGTGGCCCAACCCCACCGATGACGAACGCGTGACCCTGATGGTGGATGACCTGGGCCAGGAGCACACCACCGCAGTGCTCGAGCTCAACGACCTGTACGGCAAGCGCGTGCGCAGCACGGTGATGCCCGTGAACGGCCGCACGCTCAACACCGTGCTGGACCTGGACGGCCTGGCCAGCGGCCTTTACCTGGTGACGGTGACCGCCG
>JBIJCH010000016.1:0-14416 GCA_044344815.1 Flavobacteriales bacterium
CCGTGGGCGGCACCTCCACGGCATCCTGGAGCCTGCTCACCAGCCCCGGCCAGCCGGTGATCGCGGACGCCACCGATCCATCCACCGGTGTGAGCTCGCTCGTCATCGGCAACAACGTGTTCCTGTGGACGGTGAACAACGGCGCCTGCGGCACCAGCACGGATACGATGATCGTGGTGCTCCGCGACTGCAGCATCATCATCATCCCGAACGCCTTCTCGCCGAACAGCGACGGTCGCAACGACCTGCTGGTGATCCCGGGCCTGGAGTACTACCCGGACAACCACCTCATCATCTTCAACCGCTGGGGCAGCAAGGTGCTCGACCGCCGTGGCTACCAGAGCGACTGGGACGGTCGCAGCGAGCACGACCTGAACTGGGGTGAGGAGCTGCCCGAGAGCACCTACTACTACGTGCTCGACCTGGGCAACGGTGACGATCCCTACTCCGGTTACATCTACCTGCGCCGCTGATCATGCCTTCACGCACGAAACACCAGAAGCCGATGCAACGAACGGCCAACCGCTGGATCACGGGCCTCGCCGCCCTTGTCCTGGGCACTGCGGTGCAAGCCCAGCAGGACCCGCAGTTCACCCAGTACATGTTCAACATGCTGGCCGTGAACCCGGCCTATGCGGGCAGCGCCGAGCGGGTGGACCTCAAGGCGCTCACACGCCATCAGTGGGTGGGCCTCGAGGGAGCGCCCACCACGCAGACGCTCACCGCGCACAGCCCGCTTCCCATGGAGAGCATCGGGCTCGGAGGCACCCTCATCCGCGATTCGCACGGACCGATCACCCAGTACACCTTCAACCTCGACCTGGCGTACCGCATGTTCGTGGGACGGGGCAGCAAGCTGTCGTTCGGGCTGCGCGGCGGCCTCAACCTGCTGCAGGGCGATTTCGCCTCCCTGCGCACCATCGATCCGGGCGACCAAGTGTATCTGGCCAACGTGAGCAGCAAGACCGATCCGCAGTTCGGCTTCGGCACGATGTGGTACAGCGACCGCCACTACCTCGGCTTCAGCATGCCCAAGATCCTGCGCACCGACTTCTTCGATGATGGCTCGATCCAGGTACAGGACACCATCGCAGGCTCACCCTGGCAGAACGGTCAGCGCGGGCACGTGTTCGTGAGCGGTGGTTACGTGTTCGACCTGGGGACCTACCTGAAGTTCAAGCCCACCTTCCTGGTGAAGGGCGTGAAGGGCGCCCCCTGGAGCTTCGACCTGAACGCCAACTTCCTGTTCTACGAGAAGTTCTGGCTGGGCGCCATGTACCGCCACGAGGACGCCGTGGGCGCCCTGGCCCAGTATTACATCACCAACGATCTTACCGTGGGCTATTCCTACGACTATCCCCTGAGCACGCTGAACAATTACAGTGGCGGTTCCCACGAGATCATGATCGGCTTCGAGTTCGGCAACAAGCTCAAGGGCATCCGTTCACCGCGCTACTTCTGACGCCATGCAAGCAACCATCCTGAAGATGCCGTTCCGCCTTCTTCCGGTCGCCCTCCTGCTCGCGGCCGTGGCCCTGGCGCCCGCCGTGCAGGCCCAGAAGATGAAGACCCGCATGGCCGAGCGCAGCGCCGAGGTGTTCGACTACCCCACCATGGCGAAGATCTACGCCGATGTGGACGCGCACGGAAAGGCCTCCACCGACGACCTGCGCCGACTGGCCTTCGCCTACAAGCGCATGGGTCGCATGGACCTGGCCGAGGGCACCTACCGCAAGCTCACCGCCGGCGCTACGCCCGCCGCCCAGGACATGCTGTCACTGGCCGATGTGCTGCGCGCCAACGGGAAGTACGACGAGTCCGTCACCTGGTACACCAAGTACCTGGCGCAGAACCCCGACGATGCCCGTGCCAAGGGGTACGCCGACCACCCGGACATGTTCAACCGCCTGATGCGTGACAGCACGCGCAGCAAGGTGCGCAAGCTCGGCATCAACAGCCCCGAGGCCGATCTCGGACCGGCCGTGATGGACGACCTGCTGCTGTTCAGCAGCGCGCGTGGCGAGGGCGTGGGCGGCAGGCGTGCGTACCAGTGGGACGACCAGCCCTACCTCAACGTGTACAGCGCGCTGCTCAAGGGCCAGGACGCCTCCGAGCCGATGGTGATGCGCAAGGACGTGAACAGCCGCTACCACGATGGCACCGCCACCTACGACAGCGCCGCCCACCGCTTGTACTTCACCCGGAACAACTACGTCAACGGCAAGCTCCGCAAGTCCGACAAGGGCGAGCTGAACCTCGGCATATACTACAGTGATGTGGTGCTGGGCGAATACAACCAGAAGGAGTGGGGCGCCCCGGTGCCGTTCGAGCACAACGACCCCGCCTACAGCAATGGCCATCCCTGCGTGAGCCGCGACGGGCGCCGGCTCTTCTTCGCGAGCGACCGGCCCGGCGGACAGGGCGGCACCGACATCTGGTACTGCGAGAACCTCGGCAACCAGTGGGGCGTGCCGCAGAACATGGGACCCAGGGTGAACACCGCCGGAAACGAGATGTTCCCCTTCGTGAGCACCGACAGCGCGCTGTACTTCACCAGCAACGGGCATCCCGGTCTTGGTGGCTACGACCTGTTCTTCTGCCGGCTGACCCCCTCGGGACCGGGCAACGTGTTCAACCTGGGCTACCCGGTGAACACGCGCTACAACGATCACAACCTGGTGCTGCTGCGCGATGATAGCACGGGCTTCCTGGCCAGCGACCGCCCGGGTGGCATGGGCAGTGATGACGTTTACGGCGCCACCGTGCGGCCCCCGCTGGTCCGCATCGCCGGCACCGTGGTGGACAAGGTCACGCGGCAGCCCATACCCGGCGCGGCCATCGTGGTGAAGGGCGATCGCGGCCAGCGCATCGACCTGCCCGTGATCGAGGCCGATGCCAACGGGGCCTTCGCCTTCGATGCCGACTACCAGGCGAAGTACGCCATCGGTGCCACCAAGAACGGCTACCTCCAGAACGAGGTGATGGTGAACACCGGGACCGATCCCCTGGAGAACGTGCTCGTGGAGCTCGAGAAGTACAGCTACGGCGCCGAGGGCGTTGTGTACCACGGCGAGACCATGCAGCCGCTGCCCGGTGCCCGGGTGCTGTTGTGCGATGCCAGTGACAAGGTGCTGAACGAGGTGGTGGTGGGCGCCGATGGGCATTACCGCTTCGCCCTGGAGCCGGCCACCGACTACCGCCTGAAGGTGGAGAAGGAAGGCTTCTTCAAGCAGAGCGCGCGCATCTCCACGAAGGGCCGCACCGAGAGCGTGATCCGCACGGATTTCAAGCTGTTCCCGCTGGAGGTGAACCAGGTGGTGCGCCTGGACAACATCTACTACGACCTGGCCAAGTGGAACATCCGGCCCGACGCGGCCATCGAGCTGGACAAGCTCGTGCAAACGCTGCAGGACAACCCCACGGTGAAGATCGAGCTGAGCTCGCACACCGACTGCCGCGGCAAGGACGCCTACAACATGAACCTCTCCGACAAGCGTGCGAAGAGCGCTGTGGACCACCTCATCAGCAAGGGCATCGCCAAGGACCGTGTGAAGAGCAAGGGCTATGGGGAGACCAAGCCCGTGGAGACCTGCGAGTGCACCAAGTGCAACGAGGAACAGCACCAGCGCAACCGCCGGACCGAGTTCAAAGTGCTCGAGAAATAGGGTTGGGGACGCAAAGGGGGCGGGGCGCCTGGGCATGGGTCCGGGCGCCTCGCTGCGTTTCATCTATCCAGGCGGTCACGGGCCTGGGCTGCGTAGAAGCCCCCACCAGCGGCCACGTGCTGGAAATGGGCTCGTGCGTTTTCCATGCCCTGCGCGCGCTCAATGCTCAGGGCCAGGTACCAGGCGGCCTCCTCGTGGAAGGTGTCCATGGGGTCGTCCAGCACGGCCTGCATGTAGGCGGCCGCCCGGTCGGCGAGCCCCAGGTTGTAGCAGCACAGGCCGGCGTAGAAGCGCGCGTTCAGGTCCCTGGGGTATTGCGCCAGCAGGAACAACAGGTCCTCCAGGCAGCCGCGGTGATCGTCGCGCACGAACTTACCGAGCGCCTGGTCCATGAGGTCGAGGTAGCGCATGGTGCGGGGCGGCTCGGTCCTATGCTGGCGGTCCTCCGCATCCGCGTAGCCGGCGGGCACGCCACCCAGCTCGGTCACCAGCGGTGAGCGTGGGTAGAGCTCGGACGGGTCCACCAGCTCGAGGTCGTGCACGAAGGTGAGCTTGCGTCCGCTGCGGGGCCTGCGGGCTGGCGGTGGCGCAGGCGCGGCAGGCTCCGGTGCGGGCTGCAGCATCAGCGTGTCGTGCCGGGTGGATAGCAACGGTGTGGTGGCGGTGTCGGCCGGCGCGGGGGGAGCGGCCGGCGGCGGGGCGATGCTCCGGGTGTGACCGATGTGCTCTGCGTGCGGCAGCGGATCGGTGCGCTGCAGCTCCACCGCCACGGCGGCGATGGCACTGTCCGCGCGGTAAGGCCTGTCGGGCACCGTGGGCAGAACGGACACGGGCGGTGCGGGCACGGGATCCTCACGCACCAGCAGCAGGCCGGCGGTGAGGGCGGCGATGGCGAGCACGCCGGCCATCCAGCGCATGGCCGTGGACGGCTCGGTCCCCGGCGGCCGCGCGGGCAGTGCCTGAAGGCCGCCCAGGGCGCCCGGCGCCTGCAGGCCCTCCACCGCCTCGCGCACGAGGGGGTCGGCCTCCATGGCCCGTTCAACGCGGTGCCGCGCACCGGCATCGAGGGTGCCGCACACGTAGCCTTCCAGCAGCGCGCGGTCCACGGGCCCCGGTGGGGTGAAGGGATCAATGGGCTTCGCCATGGCGTTGCAATTGGATGCGCAGGTTGCGCCTGCCGTTCTGAAGTTGGCTGCGCACGGCCTCGATGTCGAGACCGGTGCGCGTGCTCACCTCCTGGTAGCTCAGCCGTTCCAGGTGGAAGAGGCGGATGCACGCGCGTTGTTCGGGGTTGAGGCGTTCGATGGCCTCCTCCAACCGCTGCAGCGTGGCCTCGTGAAGCGCGCGTTCACCGGCATCATCGTGCCCTTCCTCCGCAAGCTCGTCCACGGGCACCGCATGCATCGTGCCGCGCAGGGCCATGAGGCAGCGGTTGCGCATCACCGTGTGCACCCAGGGCCTGAAACAGCGCACGGTGTGCCTGTCGAGCAGGAGCGGCAGCCCCTCGAAGAGCTCCATCACCAGGTCCTTGCTGCGCTCGGGGTCCTTGAGGTACTTCATGCACACGCCGAACAGCAGGTGCGCGTACCGGTCCCACAGCACGCCGAGCGAGGGCCTGTGCCCGTCGCGGATGCGGCGGACCAGGTCCTCGTCGGGGAGGGTGTCGATGGCCTTGCGGCGCAGGAACATGGGTTCAACGGATGCCGGCCTGCCGTTGCTGGTAAAGATCGAAATACGTCTTGGTCTCGATGGCGATCACCCCGCCGGTGAAGTCGCCGTACTTGGCCGGCACGCCGCCGGTGTATACGCTGATGCTGTTGATGGCATCGGGCGGAACGCCGGTGAGCGTGCCCATCTTCACCCCGTCCACGAAGTACACCATGGCATCGGCGCGGGCGCCCTTGAAGTAGAGCTCATCGCTGTTGGGCGACTTGTAGATGCCCGGGGTCACCGTGCGGGCCAGGTTCACGGGGTTCTTCCGCGTGGGGTCCTTTCGGAACTGGGTGTGGAACAGCGTGGCACGGCCGGGGATGTCGCGGTCGATGAGCGGGGGTTCCCACTTGCTGTGGAACACCTCGAACTCCCCGAGCTCGTTCACCGCCGTGCGCACATCCTTGATGTAGGAGATCTGGTCGGCGTTCACGAGCACCCCGGTGATCTCCTGGGTCATGAACTCGGTGCTGGAGAGGCGCACCGTGTAGGCGCCGGGGGTGAGCGGCTTCAGGGTGAAGCGGCCTTCCTCGTCGGTCATGGTGGCCACGCGCATGCCGCCGGAGCTGGTCTCCACCAGCGCGTTGTAGGCCGGTTCACCGGCGGGGTCGTACACCCGCCCCTTGATCTCGCCGAAGCTCTGGGCTTCCAGCGTCCCGCCCGCGCTGAGCGCCAGGGCCAGGACAAGCATCCTCCGTGTCGTTCTCATGGTCTTCCCGTGTGGTTCTGACCATGGGATGCGATCACGGTGCGGATCGCACACGCGGGGATCAAAGTTCCTCGGCCACCACCTCGCGCACGCCGGGCACCATCTGCTTCAGCAGGTTCTCGATGCCGCCCTTGAGCGTGACCAGGCTGCTTGGGCAGCCGCTGCAGCTGCCGCGCAGGCTCACCGTGACCACGCCATCGCGGAACGAGCGGAAGGCGATGTGGCCGCCATCGGCCGCCACCGCCGGCGCCACGTACTCGTCCAGCGCGCTGATGATCCGCTTGTCGTCCTCGGTCGCCGCGTCCGCGTGCGTCACGGCGCGCTCGTTGGCATCCGCCAGGGCCTGCGCCGGGGCGTCCTCGTTCACCACGCGGCCGTCGGTGTTCAGGTATTCCTGGATGTACTCCCGGAGCTCCAGCTGCACCAGGTCCCAGTCCACCGCGTTGTTGCGGGTCACGGTGATGAAGTTGCCGCTGATGAAGACCCCGTCCACGAAGGGCAGGTTGAACACCTTCTCCGCCAGGGGCGAGACCCCTTCGGCCTCCTCGGCCTTGCGGAACTCCAGCATCCGGCCATCGGGCACCAGCAGCCGGTTGGCCACGAAGCGCAGGGTGAGCGGGTTGGGCGTGCTCTCCGCATACACCGTGGTGGGCGGGCGTTTCGTGTTGGTCTCCATGGGCGCGGTGCTGTCCACGTAGGACAAGCGGGGGCGAAATTAGTTCGGTGCGCGCCCGTTGGGATCCCGAGCCTCGGCCGTTCGGGGGGCTTCCCCCCGGCCTGGTGGCACCCTACCTTTGCCGCATGCGCCCCCTCAGCCGCTCCATCCGCTCGCGGTCGTCCATCTGGGCGCTGTTGGTGGTGTTCCTGATGGGCACGACCATGCCGGGCATCTCGCGCATGGAATGCCTGATGAGCGGCAAGAGCGCCGTATCCGTGGGCCTGGCGCAGGCCTGTTGCCCCGAGGACGAGACCCCGTCGGGCACCACGGTAAGGGCCGTGTGCTGCGAGGTGCTCACCGCACAACAGGCGAAACAGCCCTTCACCCCCCAATGGCCCGTTGCCGCGCCGGCAATGCCCGCCGAGCTGCGCTGGCATGGCCCCGTGGTGGTCGCACTGCGCGAGGGCTCGTTCCCCCGGAACGCCGACCGTCCGCCGCCCAGCGCGCGTGACCGGCTGGCCTCCCTCTGCATCCTGGTGATCTAGGACCCGGTGGTCCTGACCTGCCCTGCCTCGCATGCGCAGGGCTGTTCCCGTTCCACCGAACACCGATCACCGTGCTCAAGAAGATCCTTCTACCCCTTCTGGTCCTGCCCGGCCTGTTGCAGGCCCAGGACACCGTCACGCTCGCCGGCGAGGTGCAGGGCGTGCTGTCCGGCGGCCAGCGTGCCCCGCTGCCCTTCGCTTCGCTGTCGATGACCGATGCGAACGGTACCACCACCGGCTTCGCCGCCAACGACGAAGGGCGCTTCGAATGGTCCGGTGCGGCCGCCTTCCCCGTGCGGCTCGTGGCATCGGCCACGGGCCATTCCGCGGACACCCTGTTCATCGCGCATGCACCATCGGGTCCGCTTCTGCTGATCCTGGAGGCGACCACCGAGCTGAAGGCGGCCGAGGTGGTGGAGCACCAGCAGACCACGCAGCTCAACGTGCGCACCCTCATCAACACCGAGACCATCACGGCCAAGGAGCTCAAGCGGGCGGCCTGCTGCGACCTGAGCGAGAGCTTCGAGAGCAACGCCACCGTGGACGTGAGCTTCACCGATGCGGTGAGCGGCACCAAGGCGTTGCGCATGCTCGGGCTTGATGGCAGGTACGCGCAGCTGAGCCTGGAGAACATCCCCTTCATCCGGGGCCTCAGCACCGGCCAGGGCCTCACGCTCATCCCCGGCACCTGGATCAATGCGATCAACGTGAGCAAGGGCATCGGCACCGCGGTGAACGGCCCCAACGCCATGACCGGACAGATCGACCTGTGCCTGGTGCCGCCCGACACCACCGAGCCCTTCCTGCTGAACCTTTACGGCAACAGCCAGGGCCGCATGGAGGCCAACGTCCACCTCACCCAGCGCCTCGGTCCCAATGATGCGAATCTGATCGCCGTGCACGGCAACCTCTTCGACGCTGAGATGGACCAGAACAACGACACGTTCATGGACCAGCCGCGCACCCGGCGCTTCAACGTGATGGACCGCTGGATCCACCGGCGCGACAACGTGACGGCACAGCTCTTCCTGCGGTACGTGACGGAGACGCGCGATGGAGGGCAGACGGACGCCCACGCCGCAGGCGAGGGCGGAGGCAGTGGCCGGCATTACCGCGTGCGCATCGGCAACGAGCTCTCCGATGTGATCGGCAAGTACGGCTTCATCTTCCGCAACGACCCCACACGCAGCATCGGGCTGATGGCCGCCTTCCGGCAGCACCACCTGAGCTCCACGTTCGGTGACCGCGGCTACGAGGGTGGGCAGCGGAGCTTCTATGCGAGCGCGGTGCACCAGGTGCTCCTGGGCGACGGCAACGATGACCTGAAGGCCGGCCTTTCGCTGCAGGTCGACGACCTCAAGGAGACCTACCTGGACAGCAGCTACGCCCGCAACGAGGTGATGCCCGGCGCCTTCGCGGAGTACACGATGAAGCGCGGCGCCTTCACGGGGGTGGCCGGGCTGCGCGCCGACCTCAACAGCTGGTTCGGTCCGGCGGTGAGCCCGCGCCTCCACCTGAAGCACGACCTGGGGCCGCTCACCACCGCCCGGCTTTCCGTGGGCGGTGCCTTCCGCACGGCCGTGCCACTGGTCGAGAACGCGAGCGTTCTGGCCAGTTCCCGCGTGGTGCGGGTGGAGGGCGAGCTGCCCATGGAGCGCGCCTGGAACATCGGCGCATCCTTCCTGCACAAGTGGAAATGGCTGGACCGCCGCTGGGCCTTCACCATCGACGCGTACTCCACCCGGTTCACCGACCAGGTGGTGGCCGACCTCGACCGCAGCCCGCAGCAGCTGGTGTTCTACGGCCTGCAGGGGAGGAGCTTCGCCAACAGCGTGCTCACCGATGTGCAGGTGGGCCTCACGCGCCGGATCAACGCCAAGGTGGCCTACCGGTGGTACGACGTGCGCATGACCTTCGACGGGGTGCTGCGCGAAAGGCCCTTCACGCCGGGGCATCGCGGCATGTTCGACCTGGCTTACACGAGCCGCAACGAACGCTTCCGCGCCGATGCCACGCTCAACCTCTTCGGCACCGCACGCATCCCCTCCACCGCCTCGAACCCCGAGGCCTACCGCATGGCCGACCGCTCGCCCGCCTATTCCACGCTCAACGCCCAGGTCACCTGGGTGGCGGGCGCGTGGGAGCTGTACGTGGGCGGTGAGAACCTCACCAGCACGCTGCAGACACGCCAGATCATCGCGCCCGAGGACCCCTTCGGTCCGTATTTTGATGCCTCCCTGATCTGGGGTCCGACCAACAGGGCCATGATCTACGGAGGCATGCGCTACCTCATCCAACGAAACCCCCTCGAACCCCAACGACCATGAACAAGCGTATCATCCTCGGCACCCTGCTGGTGGCCGCCGCCCTGCTGGGCCGCGCCCAGGACAAGGAGACCCCGTTCGCGCATCTTGATGTGCGCACCAGCTCGGTGTGTGACATGTGCGAGAAGACCATCGAGGAGGGCCTGATCTACGAGAAGGGCGTGAAGACCGCCGATCTCGACCTGGCCACCAACTTGGTGCACGTGAGCTACGACCCGAAGAAGACCTCCCCGGAGAAGATCCGCACCGCCATCACCCAGCTCGGCTATTACGCCGACGACCAGCCCGGTGATGAAAAGGCCTTCCGAAACCTGCCGGCGTGCTGCCAGAAGGAGGGTTGCGGGAAACCGAAGGGGAACAAGCACTGAACATGGCGCTGGTGCGCAGCCTCAGGGGCTTCACCCCCTCCTTCGGCGGGAACATCTTCCTGGCCGAGAACGCCGTGGTGATCGGCGACGTGGTGATGGGCGATGACTGCAGCGTGTGGTACCATGCGGTGGTGCGCGGCGACGTGCACAGCATCCGCATCGGCCACCGGGTGAACGTGCAGGACGGGGCGGTGCTCCACTGCACCTACCAGCGGGCCGCGCTCACCATCGGCAACGATGTGAGCATCGGGCACAACGCCATCGTGCACGGCTGCACCATCCGCGACAAGGTGCTGGTGGGCATGGGCGCGATCGTGATGGACCATGCGGAGATCGGTGAGGGCAGCGTGATCGCGGCCGGTGCCGTGGTGCTGCAGAACACGAAGGTGGAGCCCGGCAGCCTGATGGCCGGCGTTCCCGCGAAGCGCATCGGGCCCGTGAGCGCCGACCTGAGCGCCAACGAGATCGAGCGGATCGCCGCGAACTACCTGAAGTACGCTAGCTGGTACAGGGAATGATGCGCACGCCGTCCTGCCAGCAGGCGGCATGCACGTCATCGTCCGGCAGGTCCAGGTGGCGCAGCATGGCCTGGAAGGTGGTGACCGGGCCGCTGGTGTGGCAGGTGAGGGTCGCGGCGCCAGCGGCCGGGGCGAGCGTCCCGTGCTCACGCAGCACCTGTTCCACCCGGCGCGCGATGGCGGGGGCGGGGTCGATCACGCGCACGCCCGGCCCCACGATGCGTTCGATCAGCGGGCGCACGAGCGGGTAGTGGGTGCATCCCAGCACGAGCGCATCGATGCCGCGGTCCACCATGGGCCCGAGCCAGCCGCGCAGCATGGCCTCGGTCTCCGGTGTGTCGAAGGCGCCGTCCTCGATCTGCTTCACCAGGCCGGGACAGGCCTGCTGGATCACCTCCACGCCCTGCGCGAAGCGCTCCACCACGCTGGCGAACACCGCGCTCTGCACGGTGGCCACGGTGGCGATCACGCCCACCACACCGGTGCGCGTGTGCTCCGCGGCCGGCTTCACCGCGGGTTCCATTCCCACGAAGGGCACCTGGGGCATCCGTTCGCGCAGGGGGGCTAGCGCCGCGGCCGAGGCCGTGTTGCAGGCGATCACCACCAGCTTGCAGCCGCGCTCGAGCAGGAACCGCGTGATGCCCTCGCTGAACGCGAGCACCTCCCCGGCCGGGCGCGGCCCGTAGGGTACGTGCACGCCGTCGCCGAAATAGAGCAGGCGCTCCGCGGGGAGCGCCTGCCGTATGGCCCGGGCGACGGTGAGGCCGCCGATGCCGCTGTCGAAGATGCCGATCGGTCGTGGATCGCCCACGGCCAGGGTCACTGGATGCCCAGTTTCGCCTTCACGGCGGGGAGGATGTCCTCGCCCTTGTCGTAGTACAGCACCATGCCGGTGCTGGTGTCGAAGATGTAGGTGAAGTTGCCGGCGGCGGCCACTTCGGAGATGGCCTTGTTGGTGCGCTCCACCATGGGGGCGAGCAGCTCCTGCTCCTGCTTCTGCAGGTCCTCCTGCGCCTTCTCCTGGGCGTCAACGATGCGGCCCTCGAGCTCCTGCAGCTCACGCATCACCACCTCCTTCTCGGTGTTGGTCATGGTGGCGGCGTCGGCGTTGGCCTTCTCCAATTTGGTCTGGTACTCGGTGCGCATGGCCTTCAGGCGCTCCTCGAGCGTCTTGGCGAAGGCCTGCATCTTGGTCTCGGCGTCCTTGCGCTCGGGCAGCATCAGCATCAGGGCCTGGCGGTCGATGTGGCCGAGCTTGGTGGATTGGGCCACCGAGCCGGGCACGGTGAGGGCCACGAGGGCCAGGATGGTCAGGAACTTCTTCATCGTCGTGTGATGCACTATCGGGGTTTCGTGTTGGGCATGGTGCCGCCGCCATCGCGGCCGCCCTGCTGGGGCGGCGGGGCGCCGCCGCCATCGCGCCCGCCGTCGGGCGCGGGCTCCTCCTCGTCCTGCTCCTCGGGCTCCTCGCCTCCGCGCAGGTCGCCGCTGTTGCTGCCGCTCTTGCCGGGCTTGATGCCCAGCTTGCGCAGCACGCTGTCGCTCTTGTCGTACTTCTCGCTGGCGAACAGCACGGTGGACCCCGTGCTGCCGATGTCGAACACCGCCACGTAGCTGGTGCCCGCCACGTCCTTGATGGCCTGGTAGATGCGGTCCTGGATCGGCTGGATCAGCTCCTGCCGCTTCTTGAACAGGTCGCCCTCCACACCGAAGCGCTTCTTCTGCAGGTCGCGCGCCTCGCGCTCCTTCTTCTCGATGTCCTCCATGCGCGAGCGCTTCATCTCCTCGGTGAGCAGGATGGCCTCGGCGTTGAAGGCGTCGCGCAGGCGCTTCACCTGCGCCCAGCGGTCGTCGATCTCCTTCTGCCACTGGGTGCTGAAGCGGTCCAGTTCCTGCTGGGCCGACTGGTAGTCGGGCATCTGCTCCAGGATGTACTTCGTGTTCACGAAGGCGATGCGCTGGGCCTGACCGGCCAACGCGACGCAGAGCGCGCCCAGCAAGGTGATCCGATGGAGGAGGGAGGTCATTCGGGAAGCTGCCCAAGTTAGGCGATCCGGCCTAGAGCTCGCCAAGATCTATGCCGATCGTGAAGTGGAACTGCCCGTCGGCCATGAAGGGGTCCGTGGGCACGTCGTCGAAGCGCCAGCCGTAGTCGAGGCCCATGGGGCCGAACATGGGCAGGAACAGGCGGAGGCCCAGGCCGGCCGAACGGTACAGGCGGAAGGGGTCGTAGCGGTCGATCTCGTTCCACGTGTTGCCCGCCTCCATGAAGCCCAGGGCGAAGATGGTGGCCTGCGGATTCAGGCTCACGGGGTAGCGCAGCTCGGCGGTGTATTTGTTGATGAAGTATCCGCCGGTACGGGGCGAGAGCGAGAGGTCATCATACCCGCGCAGCGCCACGATCTCGCGGCCGTCGAGCTGGAAGCCGGTGAGCGCGCTGCCGCCGAGGTAGAAGCGCTCGAAGGGGCTCGGGCCCACCTGCTTGTTGTAGTAGCCGAGGAAGGAGACGCCCGCGCGCGCCATCAGCACCAGCCGGCGATCGGCCGAGCCCCCGGCGGGCGGCCGCGTGATGGGCACGAACCATTGCGTGGTGAACTTCCACTTGTGGAACTCCACCCAGCGGTACAGCTGCTCGGGCGGCAGGTCCTGGATCTCCTCGTTCGCGGGGTAGGTGTTCGTCCACTTCCACAGCGACCACGGCGGGGTGAGCTTCACGCTGAAGGAGATGTCGCTGCCCTGCGTGTTCCAGAAGGGCGCGAAGATGGACCGGCGCGAGACGCGGAACTGGTAGGCCAGCACGTTGCTGTTGCCGTTGGTGTAGCCGAAGGTGGCCTGCGCGCCGAACCAGTTGTTGAGCTCGTACAGCTGGTACGACACGGTGTGGCCCATGGAGAAGTAGTCGTCGGGCCAGGGGATGCGCTTGCCGAAGCCCACGGAGAGGCCCCAGATCTTGAGCGACTGGTACAGCGGGTTGTCGATCCGCCCCGTGCTCGTGTTCAGGTACTTGTCGGCGCCGTTGGTCTGGATGGAGTGCCAGCCGGAGATGCTGAAGGAGTTGGGCTTGCGACCGCCGAGCCAGGGTTCGATGAAGGAGACGTTGTAGCTCTGGAACACCCGGCCGTTGGTCTGTGCGCGAAGGCTCAGCGTCTGCCCGTCGCCCGCGGGGAGCGGGGTCCAGGCGCCGGGCTTGAAGAACTTGCGCATGCTGAAGTTGGTGAACGACAGGCCGAGGGTCACCACGAGACGGCCGGCGCCGTAGCCTCCGCTCAGCTCCAGGCGGTCGCTGGGCTTCTCCTCCACCACGTACTCCAGGTCCACCAGGCCGGTGCGCGGGTCGGGGCTGGGGTTCACGGTGGTGCGCTCGGGGTCGAAGAAGCCCAGTCCGATGAGCTGCTGCTGCGAGCGGATCACCTCGCTGCGGTCGAAGAGCATGCCGGGCTTGGTGCGCACCTCGCGCCGGATCACGTGGTCGTAGGTCTTCGTGTTGCCCTTCACCATCACGTTGCGGATGCGGTACTGCTTGCCCTCGCGCACGCGGATCTCCAGGTCTATGCTGTCGCCGTCCACCACCTCCACCGGGTCGGGGCTGAACGAGAGGTAGCCCTTGTCCATGTATAGCGAGCTCACGTCCTGGCCGCTCATGTTCATGTACAGCCGGCTCTCGAGGCGCTTCTTGTTGTAGATGTCGCCGCGCTTGATGGCGAGCACCTTCACCAGGGTGTCGGTGCTGTACTTGGTGTTGCCGGTGAAGGTGACGTTGCGGAAGAAGAACTGGCGGTCCTCCTCCACGTAAAGGTCGAGCGCGATGCGGTCCTCGCTCACCCAGTACATGGTGTCCTTCACGATGGCGGCGTTGCGGTAGCCCGCGTCGTTGAACACGTCCACCACCTTCTGCTTGTCCTCGCGGAAGGTCTTGGAG
>JBIJCH010000216.1:0-4717 GCA_044344815.1 Flavobacteriales bacterium
TCAACCGCACCATCAGCATGGTCGCCCCCATCATCAGGCTGTAGTAGAGGAACTGGCCCAGCTGGGTGAGGGAGACCGCCCGGTCGAGGAACTGCGGCAGGAAGGGGGCCTCGTTCGCCACAGCGGGCAGCGCGGCGTGCGTGGCGAGCACGGTGGGCAGCACCAGTGCGGCCATGACGCCGAAGGCCTGGAGGAAGGGCAGCACGCGCAGCCGGTCGCGGAGCAGGAAGATGTACACGCCCCCGCCGAGCAGTCCTCCGAACAGGGAGCGCCAGAAGTAGGCGTTCACCTCGTCGATCAAGGGCATGTGCAGCCCGTTGGCGGATAGCACGTTGTTCTCGAGCACGGCGGCCACCATCCCCGCCCCGATCCAGGTGAGGGTGATCCGCAGGGTCCTGCGGATGCGCCGCCTGTATTTGCCGATGTCACGCGCCATGGGGCGGCGAAGGTAGCCCGCCGCCATCGGCCTGTGAGCCGCGCCGGAGGTTCCGGTTCCGCCTTGGGCGCTCCACCGCGTAGTACCAGGCCACGCACACCAGCCCGGCCACGAACAGCAACGTGGCCAGCGGCCGGGTGCCGTCGTTCCAGAAGAACTGGCCGAGCATCCAGGTCGAGTTCGCGCCGATCCAGAACACCACGGCCAGGCTGTGCAGCAGCTCGCCGATGTCGTGCCGGCTGCGCCAGGCGATCCATATGGCCATCAGCACCGTGGGCACCACCATCAGGGTGCCCAGCAGCTTCATGTCGCGCACCCAGCACAGGTCCTTGAAGAGCCAGAGCACGATGTGGAAGTTCTCGGTGGCGCGGAGGGAGGGGAGGTGGCGCATGGGGGTTCGGTCGCAGCGAAGGTCGGGGTGGCGCCGTGTCGGTGCACAGGGTACCTTCGTGTGCCCGAAAGGGGGCCTCCTCCGTGCTCCAGCGCCTTCTGCTCCTTTCCATGGTGGTGCTCACCGCACCGGCCGCCTTCACCCAGAAGGTGCCCCAGCGTTTCCACGTGAAGCTGCGTGGGGTCGTCACCGATCACTTCACCGGCGATCCCATCAAGGGCGCACGCGTGCGCCTGATGAAGGCGGGCAGGCAGGAGAGCGAGCAGTTCACCCGCTCCGATGGACGGTACACCTTCGAGCTCGAGCGCGGCTGGCGCTATAGCGTTTGGTACCACGAGGAGGGCAGCGTGGACAAGCATGTGAACATCGACACCGAGGAGGTGCCGGTGTACCCGGACGTGCCGTTCTACGACATGGACGTGCAGGTGACCCTGTTCGAATGGATCCCCGACTTCGACTTCAGTGTGTTCGTGCAGCCGCTGGGGGAGGCCTCCTACAAGCAGAGCGTGCGCAATGTGAGCTGGGACATCGATTACACCGAGCGCATGCGGCCCCTGCTGTCGAAGGTGATGGACGAGTACGAGAAGACCTTTCTGGGCTACTACAAGCGCAAGGCGGGACGCAGGCCGGTGAAGGAGCGCCACCCGCGGCCCGACGCCACGGACACCACCGGGCATGGCCAGTTGCCCTCCGCACCATCGACCCCATCACCATGAGGCCTGCGCTCTTCGTGTTCATTGTGGCGATGGCCGGAGCACTGAGGGCACAGGCACCCTTGGATGATGTGCTGGTGTACGGTACGGTGAAGCACTACGTGACCTCTGTCCCGATCGAGGGCGCCTGGGTGGTGGTGCAGCGCGATGGGGTCAAGGCCGATCAGCTGGTCACCGACAGCGCGGGACGCTACGAGGTGCACCTGGCCTACGACCATGTGTACACCCTGTTCTACATGGAGGCCGGCAAGGTGGGCAAGCACGTGCGGATCGACCTGCAGGGGATCCCTGACCCCGTGCGCGTGGGCGGCCATGGCATGAGCGTGGATGTGACCCTTTTCCCTTCCTATCCCTGCCTCGACGCCAGTGTGCTCGATGAACCCATCGGGCTGGCGCGCTACGATCCGGCCGACAGCCTGATCGCGTGGGACATCGTGTACACCGAGCGCTTGCGGGGGCGCATCAGCGCGGCCATGCAGCGGTACGACAGCCTGCGGACGGCCGGTGGCTGTCCCTAGCGCTCTTGCATCGCCACGAGCTTCACGGCCTCCGCGGCCTCCTTCACATCGTGCACCCGCAGGATGGCCGCGCCCCGCAGCAGGGCGATGGTGTTGAGCACCGTGGTGCCGTTGAGGGCCTCGGCGGGCGTGGTGCCGAGCACCTCGTTGATCATGCGCTTGCGCGAGAGCCCCACGAGCACCGGCGCACCGAGCGCGACGAGCCGCGGCAGCTCGCGCAGCAGCGTGTGGTTGTGCGCGGTGGTCTTTCCGAAACCGAAGCCGGGGTCGAGCCACACATCGGGGATGCCTGCGGCATGGCAGGCCGCGAGGCGTTCGCTCAGGAACCGCGTGACCTCGGCGGCCACATCCGCGTAATGCGGTGCCTGCTGCATGGTGCGCGGCGTGCCCTGCATGTGCATGGCGATGTACGGTACGCGCAACGCGGCCACGGTGGACAGCATGGCGGGGTCAAGCAGGCCCGCTCCCACGTCGTTCACCAGGCCGGCCCCGGCCTGCACGGCGGCACGGGCCACGGCGGCGCGATGGGTGTCCACGCCGATCCATGCCTCGGGGAAGTGATGGTGCACGGCCTCCACCACCGGCACTACACGCCGCAGCTCTTCGTCGATCGCCACCTCCTCGGAACCGGGCCGGGTGCTCATGCCGCCGATGTCGAGGATCACAGCGCCCTCCTTCAGCATCTGTTCGGCGCGGTGCAGCGCTGCGTCGAGGTCCACCCGGCTTGCGGCATGGAAGGAATCGGGCGTGGCGTTCAGGATGCCCATCACCGCAGGTGTGCGCAGCTCCACGAGCTGGTCCTTGATGCGCAGGGTGATGGTGGGCATGGTACGGGCTGGAACGCGAAATTCGCACAATGCTCCGGGTGCGGCGCTTCCTTCTCCTTCTGCTCGCCATCGTCGTGCACGAGGCGCAGGCCGTCCGGGTGGAGGGCTTCGTGCGCGATGGGTCCACGCGGCTTCCCCTGCGCGGGGCGGTGGTCACCCTGGAACGGCCTGATGCGGCCCCGATGCAGGTGGTCACGCGGATCGACGGGCACTACCGTTTCGAGGTGCGTGCCGGTGAACGGGCAGTGATCCGTTTCGCGGCGGAAGGCCAGGTATCGCGGTACGTGGTGTTCGACGCCTCCGAGGTGCCCAGGGAATGGACGGACGCCTTGGAAGCGAGTTTGGACATGCGGCTCTTTCCGCCCTTGGAAGGCCTGGACAGTGCGCTCGTGGCAGCCCCGGCGGGCATGTGCTCATGGGACCAGGGCCAGGAGACCATGGTGTGGGATACGGAACGTTCCGCACCCGTGACCGAAAAGTGGAACGCGTTGGCCGAGGCCCATCTGGCCGCACATCCGGAACGGCGCCCCACGCAACTGCAGCACTGGATGGCCAAGGCCTTCGACCTGGTCATTGAATGGGCCTTCTTCGTGTCCTTCGCGCTCGCCTGGCTCCTTTACGTGGTGCTGCATCGCGTGGTGGGCGGGCTCGCCACGGGCGCCCGCCTTTTGCTGCTGATCGCGGTGCTCTTGGGGGCGGTCCTCCTCATGGTCGACCTGGGCAGGGAGGTCGGTCCCCTGCGCTTCCTGGCCTTGTTCGGCCTGTTGAGCGCGCTGATCTCAGTGGGGCTCCTGGCGACGGACCTTCTGGTGGGCCGGGCTGCCTTCGAGCGCTCGCGCGACACCGATCCCGAGCCTTTCGTCGGGGAGGAGATGATGGACGGGCCCGCCGGTGGATCGGTCCGGTCCCGGTTCGCTGGATGGACGCCCTTGGTCGGTTTCTTCGGAAGCGCGCTCGCCGTGTCGCTGGAAGGCATCCATGGTCTCGAGAACACCTTGGAAGCATGGGGTCTTGCGGGCATGGGAGCGGCCTCGGGTCTCGCGCTGGCGGCCCTGGTCGCATGGTCCCGTACACCTCGGGTGGTGCGCGGCCATCTGCGCTTCGTTCTCCTGGCCGGCGGTGTGTGGTGGTTCGCCCTGCCCATGGTGGGCGTGGCCGCGGCCTCCTTCCTCAACCGGTCCTTCCTGGAAGGGCAGGAGCAGTGCCAGGTGTGGCCGGTGGAGGAGGTCACCCGTTCGCGTCGGAGGATCAACGTGCGTGTGTCGTGGGCGGGTGAGCGGGAGCGATTGGAGATGCCACGTGCCATCAAGGAGCAGCTCACCACGCTCGACAGTCTGCGGTGCTGCATGCGGATGGGCCTCCTGGGCCATCCCTTCGTGGTGCGGGTGGAACCCATCCTCACCGGCGACCATCCGCGCTGAGGTCGTTCCTTTGCGTTCGCATGGAACGTACCCTGGCACAATACGATGCGGTGATCGCCGAGTGCATGGCGCTCTTCTCCAAGAAGGCCCACGACTACGGCACGGCGTGGCGCATCCTGCGGGTGCCCTCCCTCACGGACCAGATCCTCATCAAGGCCCAGCGCATCCGTACGCTCCAAACGGTCGGGGAGAGCAAGGTGGGCGAGGGCATCCGGCCCGAGCTCATCGGCATCATCAACTACGCGGCCATGGCGCTGGTGCAGCTTGAGCGAGGGGTGGTCGACAGCCCCGACCTGGACGCGGGGCAGGCCGAGGCCGCGGTGAAGGGCGCACTGCAGCAGGCCCGCGACCTCATGCAGCGCAAGAACCACGACTATGGCGAGGCGTGGCGCAGCATGCGCGTGAGCTCCC
>JBIJCH010000217.1:0-4712 GCA_044344815.1 Flavobacteriales bacterium
TTCCGCTTCGCGGACGACCGGCCTCCCACCCGCTATCTTGCCACCATGCGCCTGCTGATCGCCGACGACGACGTGCTCGTGACCGACCAGCTGTGCCATTTCGCGGAGAAGCTCGGCGCCACCGCGGTGACGGTCGTTCACTCGGGCACCGATGCGCTCGCCGAACTGCGGAAGGGCGGCTACGACCTGCTCACGCTGGATGTGCACATGCCCGGCCTCACCGGCCCCGAGCTGCTCGCCGCCATGGGCCCGTCGCTGCCCGTGATCATCGTGAGCGGCGATCGTGCGTTCGGCGCGGAGAGCTACCGCTACAACGTGGTCGACTACCTGGTGAAGCCCGTGGACCTGGCGGCCTTCGCCCAGGCCTGGAACAAGGTCGCCGAACGGGGCACAACGCCGCCGGGGGACAGCACCGTGTTCGTGCGCGCCGGGAACGACATCGTGCGGCTCGACCTCAACGAGGTGCGCTTCATCCGCAGCGAGAGCAACTACGTACGCTTCGTGCTGCCCGACCGCGAGGTCACGAGCCTGATGAACCTGAAGGACCTGGAGCGCAAGCTGCCGGCGGGCTTTGTGCGCGTGCACCGCAGCTACATCGTGAACCTGCGGCACGTGGACAAGCTGGACAGCCAGGACATCAAGATCGGCCGTGAACTGGTGCCGGTGAGCGACAGCTACCGCGAGGAACTGCTCAGGCGGCTGGCCCTCCTGTGAGCAGGGCGCGCTGCGCCGTCATCAGGGCGCGGTCGCACCGGCGGAACACGGATTCCACGGCGGGCCAGCCCTGGCGATCGGCGACGTTCAGCGCATCGAGCGCCCGCACACCCTCCACCTGGCCCAGCAGCTGCCAGTGCGGGCGGATGCGGTGGCGCACCTCCGCGAGCCCGTCGGCATCCCCCTGCTCCACGGCGGCCTGCAAGGCCACGCGCGCGGCACCGAACTCCTTGCGGAACTGCTGGAAGGCGCGCAGCACCTTCTCCGGGTCGTTGTCGTAGTGCAGGGCCAGCGCGTCCACCTGCACCGGATCGGCACCGTCCGCCTGGTCGCGCAGGCACCAGAAGGCGGCGGCGGCCTGGAGCGCCAGGGGATCGATGGGCTTGGTGATGCGGTCGTTGGCACCGGCCTTGAAGGCCTCCGCGGCGTGCTCCAGGTCCACGAAGGCGGTCACCACCAGCATGGGCACATAGCGGAAGCGCTTGAGCCCGCGCAACCGGAACAGCAGCTCGGTGCCGCGCACGCCCTGCCCAAGGTCCTGGTCGATGAGCACCAGGTCGAAGTCCTGCCGGGCCGTGGCGGCCAGCGCCGCCTCCGCATCGGCCGCCTGCACCAGGGACCAGCCCCACTTCATCGCCCATTGTTCCATCAGCAGGCGGTTGCTCTCCACATCCTCCACGTACAGCACCCGCAGGCCCGCTGTGTCGGCAACGCCTGATGCCGGCGCGGGCACCTCATGCCCCGTCACCACCTCCACCGGCAGCTCCACAGTGAAGCGGCTGCCCTGGCCGACCGCGCTGTGCAGGGTGATGCGGCCGCCCATGGCCTCCACGAGCCTGTGGGTGATGGCCAGCCCCAGGCCGGCGCCGTCGGTGGCCTCCGAGGCCGCGGCGCGCTCGAAGCGCTCGAAGACCCGGGCCTGCAGCTCGGGCGCGATGCCCGGACCGGTGTCGCTCACCTCCAGCACCAGCCGGCCATCCGCCATCCGCGCCGTCAGATCGACCTGGCCCTGCACGGTGAAGCGCACGGCATTGCCGAGCAGGTTGTCCGCGATCTGGTGCAGGCGCAGCGGGTCCACGCGCAGCCGGTCGGGCAGGGAACGTACATCGCACCGCAGCGCGATGCCCCTGGCCTGCGCCGCGGGAAGGTGGGCCTGCGCGAGGTCCATGAGCACGGTGCGTACGTCCGAAGGCCGGGCGTCGAGCACCAGCCGGCCCTCGCTGGCCCGGGCATGCAGCAGCAGGTCGTCCACCAGGCCGCGCAGGCGCTGGGCCGAGCGCAGCACGAGCGCGAGCCGCTGGCGGTCGCCGTCGCCCAGCTCGGCCGCGTCGATCTCGCCCGCCATGCCGATGATGGTGTTGAGCGGGGTGCGCACCTCGTGGCTCATGTTGGCCACCAGGTCACGGCGGAAGCACGGGCCTCCTCCAGCTCCTTCACCCGCTGGTCGATGCGCGCCTGCATGTGCTCGATGCTGCGGGCGAGCCGGCCGATCTCGTCGCGCCGGTGCACGGGCAGGGCCTCAGCGCCTTCGCCAGCGGCATGGCGTTCCACGCGCGCGGTGAGCCGCGAGAGGCGCAGGGCCGTGGCGCGGGCGAGCACGAGCCACAGCAGGGCCACCACTGCGGCGGCACCGGCCGCCCAGCCCAGGATGCGATCGCGCCCGGCCTTCAGTTCGGCCAGCAGCGGCGAAAGGTCCCTGCGCACCACAAGCGTGAGCGCGTAAGGCAGCCGCTCCGGCCGCACCGTGCGGCGCACCACGGACCATCGTTCGGCATCGGAGGCGGCCGCGAGCTCGGCGGCGAGCCCCTCGCCACGCCCCAGCAGCACGTGGAAGCAGCGCGCGCTGTCCGGATGGAGCAGCAGCTGGCCCGCCTCGTCCGCTAGCAACAGGGTGGCGTGCGGGGGTTGCAGGGATGCGAGCTCGTCGAACAGCGGGCGCAGGTCGGCGTTGATCACCACGATGCCGGCGCGGATGCCCGAGGGCCTGTCGATGCCCAAGGCCGCACGCAGCGTGGGCACCAACGGCCGTTCCACGGTGCCGTGCTCCATGTTCAGGTCCATGGCGCTGAAGTAGCGCCGGTCGCCCGGGAGCGCCATCGTCGCCCGGTGGAAGTCGCGGTCGCCCTTGGGCTGCAGGAGGCTGTCGGGCACCTGTTCCACCACCCCGGCCTTCGCGTTGAACCGCACGATCTCCATGCCCGCACTGTCGGCGGCGATGTAGCGCACCTGGGCGTAGGTGGGCCGGCTGCGCAGGAAGCTCCGCATCAGGGACGACAGGTCCAGCAGGGCAGCGCGGGCCAGCGCGGTGTCGCCCGCATCGAGGGCGGCGGTGTAGGCGCGCAAGGGTGCGTTGTCCGCCAGGAAGGCGATGTCGTCGTCGAGGGTGATGGCGTAGGATCCCAGCCGTTGCGCGGCCAGGTCGAGCACGTGGCGGTCATCGGCCTGTGCCTGGGCCAGCACCCGGTCGCGCGCGGCGCGGTGCACCAGCCAGGCCGTTCCGAAGGCGGCCAGCATCAGCAGCAGCGCGAGCACGAAGGTGCTGCGGGCCACGAGGGAGGTCCACCAGGGGTATCGGTCGTTCGGCTTCACGGCGATCCTGCGGCGCGCGGCGGGGCCGGCCTGGCACGCGGCGGCGAAAGGTACGGGCCGTGCCGCCGGACCTTCACCGGTGCACGCCCGAAGCCTCCTGCTCGCGCTCCACCCAGGCCAGGGAGGCGCCGATGGCGGCCATCACCGGCGCGCACATCAGGCCCACCAGCGGCACCTTCGCCAGCAGGGCGAACAGCGCGCCGTTCATCAGCACCATGCCGCTGTTCGCGTTCACCGTGCGCACGCTCGCCCGCACCCCCAGGCGACGCCGTTCGAGCACGTAGTCGAACATGGAGAACCCGTAGAAGTAGGCCGATACGCCGAACAACAGCAGCGCGCTGAACGGTGCGGCCAGGGGCATGAAGAGCGTGGCGGCCCACACCAGCAGGTTGATCGCAAGCTCGAGGACACCGTTGCGCAGGGCGATGAGCGCGCCGCGCAAGCTGTCGCGCAGCAGCTGCAGCAGGCTGAAGGGATGGACGCGACCGGTGAGGTGCTCCTCGGCCCGCTCGCTCGCATAGGCCAGCAGCGGCGAAAGGGCGATGAGCACGATGTACTTGTTCACCAGGGCGAACAGGAAGAACAGCGCGATCTTCACGGCCACCAGCAGCACCACGGCGCCCGTGCCCTCGAAGAAGGCCCGCGCGTAGGCCCAGAAGCCGTGCAGCTCCTCCATCGGAGGATCTCCGCCGGGCGTGACCAGGCCCCTCAGCCAGGGTTCGATCAGGCCCACCATCCAGGTGCTGAGGGCGAACAGGCCCACGGCGAAGGCCACCCACAGCAGCGCAGGCACCAGGAAGAGCCAGCCCATGCCATGGCGCAGCGCGAAGGCGGGCGCCCGGAAGAAGGCGCGCAGCGCCAGCGCGGCATCGGTCCACATGCCCGAAAGATAGCCGGAGGGCCTTGGCTACTTTTGCGCCTTCCCATGGAGCTCACCCCCCTCACCGCCATCTCCCCCGTCGACGGCCGCTACCGTTCGCGCACCGCGCCGCTCGCCGTGTGGTTCTCCGAGATGGCCCTGATCCGCTACCGCCTGATGGTGGAGCTGCTCTGGTTCCGCCACCTCTGCGAACTGCCGCTGCCCGAGCTCGAGGGCACCGACACCACCACCTTCGACAGCCTGTTCGGACGCATCGCCGCCTTGAGCGAGAGGGACGCGCAACAGATCAAGGACATCGAACGCACGACCAACCACGACGTGAAGGCCGTGGAGTACTGGTTGAAGGAGCAGCTGGACGAGCTTGGGCTCGGCGATCGCAAGGAGTTCGTGCACTTCGGCCTCACCTCGCAGGACGTGAACAACACGGCGATGCCCCTGCTGGTGAAGGAGTTCATCTTCGTGCACTACCTGCACGAGCTCACCGCCTTGAAGGACCGCCTGCACGGGCTGGCGCTGGACTGGGCGCAGG
>JBIJCH010000219.1:0-4702 GCA_044344815.1 Flavobacteriales bacterium
CACATACAGGTTGAACACCGTGCGGTACGCCGGTGTAAGCTTCTGCATCGCGTTGATCACGTCCGCCGGCTTCAGGTCCGGTTCCTCCTCGTGCCCGTTGTCCTCCAATACGTCCTCCTCGTCCTGGTCCCCGAAGTCCTCGATGCTCCGCTCCTCGCCCAAGAGCAGGTAGCTGTTCTTGGTGCGGCGGAAATGGTCGATGGCGGTGTTCACCATGATCCGCCGGATCCAGCCCTCGAAGGAGCCGTCCCGGTTGAACTTGTCCATGGAACGGAACACCTTGATGAAGCCATCCTGCAGGATGTCCTTCGCCTGGTCGTGGTTCTTGGTGTACCGGAGGCATACCGCCATCATCTTGCCATAGAACAGTTCATGGACCCGCTGCTGGCTCCGGCGGTCTCCGGCGATGCAGCCGTCGATCAACCCGGACAGCACACGGTCGTTGCCCTCCATGTCCTGCCATGTGGGTCCAAGACGGATGATGCGTGCAACGGTTGCCACGGTACCTGCGGTCTTTCCCGCCGAACGGAAAGTTAAGGGATCCGGCGGAACGGCCAAATCCTGTTGATAGAACACCCCCGATCGTGGATAAGGGGGACCCGGCTCCCCCCTAATTTCGCGCCGCCTCCGGCAGCCGGCCCGTCCGCGCTTCGTGGGCAGTTGCATCAGAAATGACCGAAAACCCCGATCCCCGTCCCATGAAGATCACCGTAGTAGGGGCCGGCAACGTGGGCGCCACCTGCGCCGACGCCTGTGCCCGCTGGGAGCTGGCCAATGAAGTGGTCCTGCTCGACATCAAGGAAGGTTTCGCCGAGGGCAAGAGCCTCGACATCTGGCAGACCGCACCGATCAGCCTGTTCGACAGCCGCCTCACCGGCAGCACCAACGACTACACCAAGACCGCGAACAGCGATGTGGTGGTGATCACCAGCGGCCTGCCCCGCAAGCCGGGCATGAGCCGCGATGACCTCATCGCCACCAATGCGGCGATCGTGAAGAGCGTGACGGAGAACGTGGTGAAGCACAGCCCCAACGCCATCATCATCGTGGTGAGCAACCCGCTCGACGTGATGACCTATTGCGCGTTCCTCACCAGCAAGTTCCCCGCCCAGCGCGTGTTCGGCATGGCCGGCATCCTGGACACCGCCCGCTACCGCGCGTTCCTGGCCACCGAGCTCAACGTGAGCCCGAAGGACATCCAGGCCGTGCTGATGGGCGGCCACGGCGATACCATGGTGCCTCTGCCGCGCTACACCACCGTGGGCGGCATCCCCGTCACCGAGCTCATCGCCGAGGACAGGCTCAACGCCATCGTGGAGCGCACCAAGAAAGGCGGTGGCGAGATCGTGAACCTGCTGGGCACCAGTGCCTGGTATGCGCCTGGAACCGCCGCCGCCCAGATGGTGGAGGCCATCGTGCGCGACCAGAAGCGCGTGTTCCCCTGCTGCGTATGGCTCCAGGGCGAGTACGGCCTGAAGGACGTGTACATGGGCGCCCCGGTGATCCTGGGCCGCAACGGCGTGGAGCGCATCATCGAGCTGAAGCTCACCAAGGAGGAGCAGGAGCTCTGCAACGCCAGCGCCAAGGCCGTGAAGGAGGTGATGGACGTGCTGGACAAGATGAACAACGTGCCGGCCTGAGGTCGTGCACGGTCAACGTTGGGAAGGCGCCCCTGGGGCGCCTTCTCTTCTTAGTGTCGGTCGGGCAGTTCGCACGCATCGCGCATCCCCAGCCGGTGCCGGTTGCGCGCAACCAGGTCGTAGCCCAGGTCGCGTAACGGGCGGGGAATGATGCGGAGCGCCCAGGCACCTGCTGCCATGCCGGGCAACAGGGCCAGGATCCGCCAGGCGGCGTCGCTCTTCACATGGGCCCGGTCCTTCTCCACCAGCACCACGGTATCGAGATGGGCCGGGATCCGGTGCTGTTCACGGAGGGCGGTGCCTTCCGGCGAGGCCAGCGCGGCATAGCGGAACCTCCCGGCCGTGTCGCGCCTGCGGATCCAGTTCACCCAGCCGTTGCAGTACGCGCAATCGCCGTCGTACAGCACCAGGAGGGCGGCGGTGTCCATCGGCCTACCGGCTGATCACCAGGCGTTGTGTCCACTGCCGGCCACCGTCCTGCAGCCGCACCAGGTGGACACCGGCGGGCAGTCCCTGCACCGGGAGCGCCACGCGGCGGCTGCGCACCGGCAGGTCGACCACCACCTGGCCCAAGGCGTTCAGTATGGTGATGCGCGCCTGGTGGCTCACCGCCTGCTGCAGGATGAGCTCGGCCTGTTCGGTGGCGGGGTTGGGCGCGAGCGCGAAGGCGTCGCGTGCGGGCAGTGCTGCTTCGTCGATGCCCACCCCGAAGTTGTTCTTCCAGAAGCCGATGCCGCCGCGGAAGTTGCCGATCACCGCGTCCCGGTGGCCATCGCCGTTGAAGTCGTACAGGCTCACCGCCGTGCGCTCGCCCTCCCGCACATCCTGCCACATGCTGTCGGTGAGGTTGAACACGCCGTTCAGGTTGCCCTCGATGCCGTCGTAGTGGTACAGCCAGCCCACCTCGCTCCCCACGAGCAGTTCGCGCTCGTTCTGGTCGTTGAGGAACATGAAGGGGACGCTGTAGCCGGTCACGTTCCACCATTCGGCCACCACCACCGCGCCCAGGCTGTCGTTGGCCAGGGTCCACGAGGGAGCGGCGGCGGTGCCGATGTTGCGGTAATAGTTGATGTTGCCGTTGCGCTCGCCGATGAGGAGGTCCAGCAGGGTGTCGCCGTTCACGTCGAAGAACTGCGGCGTGGCGAACTGGCCCACGTCGATGGGCAGGTTGCCGGCATCGGGCAACTGCGGTGTCACGAGCTGGAAGTCGGCCACCGGGCCGGTGGCGATGTTGCGGAAGAAGTGCAGCCGCCCCTGCAGGTCGCCGATGTACATGTCCTGGTCGCCATCGTTGTCAATGTCGCCGAAGGCCGGGTACATGGCGTTGCCGATGCCCACGGTGCTCAGGTCCTCGTAGTCGTCGTCGATGAGGGTGAAGGCCGGCGATGTGGCGGTGCCGGTGTTCTCGAACAGGGCCAGCTTGCCGGGGTACACCCCGCCGAACTGGAAATACCCGTAGTTGGCCACGATCAGGTCCATCCGACCGTCGCGGTTGTGGTCGAAGAGCACGGGGTAGGCGCCTTCACCCACGTCGATCATGCGGTCCTGGAAAAGGTCCGGCTGCTGGAATTGGAACACGGGCGCGGCGTCGGTCCCGGTGTTCCTGTACCACCACACGCTCTGGAAGTTGTGCGATAGCGCTTCGTAGTTGGGCGCCACCACCAGGTCGCGCTTGCCGTCGTTGTCCACGTCCTCGTGGAAGGCCGCCGGGAAGATCTGCAGGTTCACCGACTGGTCGTACACCGGGAAGATGGTGTCCTGGCCGGTCATGAAGGCCGAATCGACCGTGCCGCCGTTGGTAAGGGCGGTGAGGTTGCTGAACAGCACATCGCCCAGCAGCACGTCCATGTCCACGTCCCCGTCGAGGTCGAGCAGCGTGATGGTGCTGCCCACATGGGCCCGCGTACCTTCCTCCTCCAGCGGCCGGTACCGCTGGTCGTAAAGCTCCTGCGTGGCCCGCAGCACGGCCTCGCCCATCTCCGGATCGGGCACGTTGAACTGGCACGGGTTGTTCAGCGCAACGGTGTTGTTGTTCAGGTTCTCGGAGAAGTACCCCCAGCAGCGGTTCCGGATCTCGAAGGTGAGGCTGTCGCAGGTGCCGTAGAGTTCCATGCTCAGGTTGCGGTGGTACTCCATGAAGTTCCCGAAGATGCTGAAGGTGACCACGTCCAGGTCGCCGTCGCCGTCCACGTCCTCGAACCCCGGCAGGTCCACCTGGGTCACGTACAGGTTGGCCTCGGTGGGCTGGTAGTTGGTGCGCACCAGGGTGTCCACCAGCGCGAAGGCCAGGCCGTTGGCGTTCGATACGTTCTTCCACACGGCGAAGCCACCGAGTGAATAAGTGAAGATGTCCTCCTTGCCGTCGCAGTTGTAGTCCCGCAGCAGTGCCCACTCGCGCAAGGAACCGAATGGTTCGACCCCGTCGAGGTCGTGCGAGAACACGTAGTCGGGCTGGCCCGGGGTGCCCTGGTTCAGCAGGGCCACCACCTTGTTCCCCTGCCGGTCGAAGAGGAAGAGGTCCTTGTCGCCGTCCTGGTCCAGGTCGATGTCGGAGACCTGCGGGAAGTTGAGGCCCCCGGCCCAGGCCATCTGGAGGGGGGCGCCGTTCCGCAGCACCGGCACGGAGCCATCGTATTCAAGCGCGTACTGGCCGCGGGTGGTCAGGGCGAGCAGCAGAAGGGAGGGGAGCAGGAGGTTCCTCATCATGCACATGGACTGTCCCACCGGCGCGACCGTTGCCTGACCCGCCGTTGGATGATGCGAAGGTAGGTCCGGGGCCGGGGGAGGCCATGCGTTCGGTCATCCTTTAAGGTCCCCGTGATCGGGAGGCTTCCCGCGTTGACAGGACTTCTATATTTGCCGCTCCTTTGACGAAACCCCTTAAGTATCATGCAGAACAGAGGCGCGCTGTGGGTGTTCACCATCCTTCTGGCGCTCGCGTGCTTGTGGCAATTGTCCTTCTCCTTTTTCACGGGCCGCTTTGAGCGGAACGCCGCGGATGTGGTGGAAGGCCAGGTGGATTCCGTGGCCCAGGCCAGCGGCGACGCCCGGATGGACCTCGA
>JBIJCH010000220.1:0-4692 GCA_044344815.1 Flavobacteriales bacterium
ACCGGCGCCCACCACCACGCCTGACTTGAACAGGGCGACGTCGTCGATCACGTCCTCGTCCTCAAGGGTCACGCTGGAGCTCACCCCACCGATCGTGGAGGTGGTCGTCACATCGGTCCGTGCACGGATGTTGAACGCGGCGCTCACGCCGATCTGGCCGTAGAAATTCAGCGGCTTGTCCGCGATGGTGCGCAGCTTGAGGGTCAGTGGCACTTCGATGTAGCGCAGCTTCAGGTCCTGTTCGCTCTTCACCGTGGTGGTCACCCCGGCGAGGTCATAGGTTCCCTCGGCCTTGAACTTGCCACCGATGTTGTTGTAGAGGATGCCCGTGCTGAAGAAGTACTTGCCTTCGTCGTTCAAGCGGAAGTCGCCGATCAACCCGAACGAATAGCTCGTCCGGCTGCCATCACTTTTCAGGTCCTTGCTGTCGGAGCGCATCCAGGCGAAGTCGGGGGACAACTTCACGCCAAGGCGGAAGGACTCATCCTGCGCATGCGCAGTGGTGAGGCTGGTGGTGAGGAGCAGGGGAAGGATCAGGCGCTTCATGGGTTCAGTGGTGTGGTTATCGAAAGCAGGCGGTTGTAGGGTCCGGGAAGAGCGGTTCAAGGCAGGAACTTCACCTCGGCGCGGCGGTCCTTGGCGTTGGGCGTTGCGCCGGCAGGCGCGAGCTGGCGTTGGGTGCTGATCCGTCCGGCGTCGATGCCGTTGTTGATCAGTCCCTGGCGCACGCTGTCGGCCCGTTTCTGGGCCACGGCTTCATTGGCTGATGTGGATCCGCTGGCATCGGCCACTCCGGTCACCTGCACGCGGACCTCGGGATGCTTCTTCAGCCAGCTGGCGATCTCCGCGACCTTCATGGTGCCCTGTGGCCCCAGGGTGGTCCTGCCGGTGGCGAAGTAGACCGGCTCCATCAGGCGTTGGCGTTCGGCTTCGTCCACGGCGATGGTCCCCGGTGCGGGCAGTGTCTCTTGGATCCGGACCGTGTCGGTCATGCTCACGCGCACCGTATCGTACACGGTGACATGCGTTGTATCACAGGAGGCAATGGGTATCGGCGCGACACCCACAGGCCTTGTGGTGGAACCCACCGGAGCCACCAACCGCACCGTATCGGTGCCGACCACCACCGTGCTGTCGTTCAACAGCAAGGCGGTGGAGGGGTGAGCCTCGTCCTTTTTCTCCTTGCCGCCCTTGGAGGCCGCCACGATCCCGGTGGCCGCGCCGGCCGCGAGGATGGTGTTCTGGGTGCTCAACTTCTTGTTCACCTTCTCCATCTGCTTGGCCATGTCGGCGGTAGCATCGGCCTGTTTCGCAGCGCTCTTCGCAGCAGCCTGGTCGGCCTTGCTCGCATCGCCCGAACGGCCCCCTTTCTTCTCCAGCCTGGCGATGGTGGCGCTGTCCTGTTCCGCTTTCATGTAGGAACCGGCGAGCTCCTGTTTCAGGAAGTCGTTCTCGCGCTGCAGCTTAAGCTGCGTGGTGTCGGATCCCGGGGCGGCGTAGTAGTTGTTGATCACGGCCGCGCCACGCAGGCTATCGGTGGTCAACGCCACTTTCAGCGCGTACACTTCACGTTCCAGGGAATCGATGCGGGCGCTGTTCCGGTTGATCCCCTGCTGTTGCGCGCGCATGTACTCGTAGCGGCGCTTCAGCGCCGAAGGCTTCCCATGGCCTATACTGAAGCGCACCCCGAAGTGGTAGTCGGCCTGGGTGTTCTTCTCGTTGGCCACCTGGTCCGCGAGGTTGTTGGAACCGAAGTAGACCGGACCGATCCGGACCGTAGCCCCGATACGGGTCTGTTGGGCGGTGCGGCTCATCGGGAGGTAGAAGCCGAACCAGCGGTTCTCGAAGCGAGGGCTCACGGCCACCCACTCCGTGGGGCGAAGCGTGGTGTTCGCTTCCTTGAAGAGCCCCGTGGCGTCCTGGTAGGTGCCCACATTGAGGTAGAAGCCGCCGAAGGCGTGCAGGTCGATGTTGGCGGCGATGGCGGTGGGCAGGCGATGCGTGTAGGTGGGCGATCCGTTGGGCACGTAGTCGACCAGCTCGGCGAAGGCCGTATCCCATTGATCCAGGTCACTGGCGTTCACCTGGCTGATGTCCCAGCCGGTGATGTTGGCGCTGTAGTCCTGAGCGAGTTCACGGCGCGTGTACGTGAACTTGCCGGCGTCCAACAACGAGAGCCCTACGCGCACGATGTACTTGTTCAGGTCGAGCCGTTCCTTGACCTCGTTGTCCAGGTCCAGGTAGTGCCCTTTGGCGATGTTGCCACGCAGCTCATAGACCAGTCCCAGGTCCCAGCCCATCGCCCAGTCCTCCACACCGTTCAGCAGGTTGCGGCGCTGGTAGGTGTCGAAGTCGCCACGTTCGGTGCGGCCGTATTCCACGAGCGGGCTGTAAACCGAGAGGGTGTCAGGACCTTCGTAGATGAGCTTCAGGTCTTCGCTTGACAGGTATAGGGAGGCGGAGCCGGCGAGGGCCTTCAGTGTGATCGCGCCCTTCAGGAAATGGTGGTCCGAGCTCACCAGGACGCGGCCATAGGTGGCGCCGACCTCCATCCAGTTCATGTAACTGAAGTTGAAACCGCTGTTGTCCTGCACCACACCGTACAGGTTCGGGCTTTCCAGGTTGTAGTAGAGCATTTCCGCGGTGGACCTGTCCAGTCCTTCCACATTGATGCCGGTGCGGTTGCGGATGTTCAAGCCGATGGACGAACCATCACCCGTGCGCGCCATGAAGGAGAACGGGGCCTGGATCTCCGACACGATGGAGCCCTCCATTTTTCCCGGCAGGTTGTCCAGTGGCGTCAACAGCTCATCCACCGCCTGTTCGTGCGAGGTGTTGTAAGGGGCCTTGGAGAAGAGCCGGTCCCGCAGCACCTTGTTGGACATCAGCAGGGCGTTGTTCGAGAAGTAGGACTCGTACCCGAACAGGGTCATGTCGAACTTGTACCGGCTGTCCACGATGCTGGCCGGGTTCAACCAGGCGCCCGAGATGCCCGCGTAGTTGCCGTTGGCCAGCCCGATGTTCTGTTGGGCGAACACGGCGTGGGAGCTGCCGATCAACAGGCCTAGAAAGGGGAGGATGCGGTTTTTCATGGTGCTGGGCGGGTTGCTGTGAAGTAACGCGACGAGCACCGCACGGTTTCACTGGTCCACGGCAGCGCCTGTCCGAAAGACCCCTGGAGCGCAGCGATACGGCGTTCGCACGCGCTTACTTCATGAACGGCATGCCCTGGAACTGTTTCTGCAATCCGCTGAACTGGGTGCTGAGTTTGCCAAGGTCGCCGGAAAGGCCACCGATCAGTTCGCTGGTGAGCTTGGCGGGGTCCGCCTTGGCCAGGTTGAACTTGCCTGTGTAGTCCCCATAGGCCTTGGAGAACGAATCATACTGTGGGCGTACGTTGCCGGGGATCAGGGCCTCGTTCTTCTTCACCTCACCCATCCAGGGGTCCACTTTGCCGATGAACTTGTCGGTCTTGCTGGTGAGCTTGGCGAAGGACTTCGTCAGGTCCGCCGGCACTTGCGCTTTCACGGAAGGGGCGATGAAGAACAGCGCAAGCAGGAACGAGAAGGCGAGGGAAAGCGGGCGGGTCATGGGGTGGGTATTGGTGTACTTCAAATCAACGGAAGGGACAGCTCCTCTTCGTCGCGAATTCGTGACACGGAGCGGGTCCAGGATGCGGTGTCGTTAAGGCGGTGTTAGGCAGCTGTAACGTGCTTGTGCCCAATAGGTCGCGAGACGGTCCGTTGCCCAGGTCGGATGTTGGTCGAAGCACAGGGTCGAACATCACCTTCCCCCGCCAGAACGAAGAAGGCCGCATGATCTCATGCGGCCTTCCGGATCAAAAGGGTTGTTGCACTACTTCTTCGCCGTGGCGGGGAAGGTCTCCACCGTCACTTTGGCGATGCGGCCGGTGAAGGCCTCGCGCTTCTTGTAGGTGAGGACCACAGGGGTGTTCTCGTCCGTGCCCACATCGGCGCTCTCGTCGATGCCGAAGGTGTTGCTGTTGGTCTTCTCGATCCTGCCCTCACCGATCTTCTGGCCGTCCATGAGCAGGGTGGCCATGCCACCACCACCGCGTCCGCCCTCGTAAGCGAAGTCCAGGACCAGCGTGTGCTTGCCCGGGGCCACCTTGGCGGTGCTCTTCACCGTGTAGAACTCCAGGCCCACCCAATTGTAGGTGTAGTACAGGTCGCCGTCGAGCATGTAGAAGCTCCAGCCGCCGAAGTCGCCGCCCTGCGCCAGGATCACGCCGCTGGCCTTGGCGGGCACCTCCACCTCGGCGGTGAACTTCAACGCGGTGTTCTTCACGTTGATGAAGGCGTTCTCGGGCATGCCCTTGGCGCCGGCGTAGAGCTCGAGCTTGGTGCGCCCGTTCATCAGGTCGGGGCGGCCGGCGATGATGGGGTCGAAGCGTTCGATGGAGCGGTCGTCGATGGGAAGCACGTGGTATTTCACGGCCTCCTCCATGAACTTTTTCTTCAGCTCCTCGAGCTTGGCGGGTTCCTTCTCGGCAAGGTTGTTCGCCTGGCTGAAGTCCTCGTTCACGTTGTAGAGCTCCCACACGTCCTCGGTGAGCGGGCGGCGCGGCGCGGCCTCCCAGGGGGCCTTGTGGATGGTGCCGGCGAACCAGCCGTCGTGGTAGATGGCACGGTTGCCGATCATCTCGAAGTACTGGGTCTTGCGGGTATCGGC